>DASPQU010000421.1:0-3708 GCA_035624805.1 Binataceae bacterium (SeqCode)
GACTGCGAGCCGCGCCGCGATTTTTGCGATCGGAAAACCGGTCGCCTTCGACGCTAGCGCCGAGCTGCGCGACACGCGCGGATTCATCTCGATCACGACCATCCGACCGGTTGCAGGATCGACAGCGAACTGTATATTCGACCCGCCCGTATCGACGCCAATCTCACGGATGATGCGCAGCGACGCATCGCGCATCACTTGATATTCCTTGTCCGTAAGCGTCTGCGCGGGAGCGACGGTGATCGAATCGCCGGTATGGACACCCATCGGATCGAGATTTTCGATCGAGCAGATGATGACGACGTTGTCCGCCGTGTCGCGCATCACCTCAAGCTCGAATTCCTTCCATCCCTCGATCGATTCCTCGAGCAGCACTTCGTGGCTCGGCGACATGTCGAGGCCCCATGCGACGCGCGCGCGGAACTCCTCGTGGCTTCGCGCGATCGAGCCTCCGGTGCCGCCAAGAGTGCGCGACGGACGAATAATCAGCGGAAGACCCAGGCGTGTGCGTACGCGCTCGGCTTCTGCAAGCGAATGCACAACTTCGGAAGCGGGGACTTCGAGGCCGATTTTGAGCATCGCAGCCTTGAACAGATCGCGATCCTCCGCCTTTTTTATCGCAGCCAGCTTTGCGCCGATCAGTTCGACCCCGTAACGATCGAGAACTCCCGATTCTGCAAGTTCAATCGCGAGGTTCAGCGCCGTCTGTCCTCCGACCGTCGGCAGCAGAGCATCGGGACGCTCCTTCTCGATAATTCTCGCGATCGCATCGGCAGTCATCGGCTCGATATATGTGCGATCCGCCAACTCCGGATCGGTCATGATCGTCGCCGGATTCGAGTTGATCAGGATGAGGCGCAAACCTTCCTCGCGCAGCGCCTTGACGGCCTGCGTTCCCGAGTAATCAAACTCGCACGCCTGCCCAATAACGATCGGGCCGGAGCCAATCAGCAGAACCGACTTGATGTCTTTTCGAAGCGGCATTTAGAACCGTAGGCGTTGTTGCTCGGACGCGATTCGTTGACGTTTCACTTTTCGGCTCCGTTCACTTCCGCGATTCTGTCCAGCGACTCGGCCCCATAACGCGGAAACGCCTCGACGAGAGCTCGGAAGCGATTGAACAGATAAGCGGCGTCGTGAGGACCTGGGGAAGCCTCGGGATGATACTGAACCGAGAAGAACGGCGCACCGATTCCGCGCAACCCTTCGACGGTTTTGTCATTCAGGTTGAGATGCGAAATCTCCGCCCGCCCCTTCACGGATTCGATATCGACGACGAATCCGTGATTCTGCGACGTGATCTCTACGCGTCGAGTGCGCAAGTCCATCACGGGATGGTTCGCACCGTGATGGCCGAAATCGAGCTTGTAGGTGCGACCGCCCAGCGCGAGACCGAGGATCTGATGTCCGAGGCAAATTCCGAAGACCGGTTTCCTGCCGAGCACCCCGCGCACCGCTTCGATTGCGTATGGAAGCGCAGCAGGGTCTGCAGGGCCGTTAGATAGAAAAACGCCGTCTGGATTAACTGCCAGGATGTCGGACGCGGTTGCCGTCGCCGGAAGCACCTTCACGCGAAATCCGGTGGCGACCAGACGGCGCAGGATGTTGTGCTTGATGCCGTAATCAAGCGCGACAAGCAGGGGTGCGTCGGAAAGTTCATCGCGTCCGAACTTCCGATAGCCGTGGCCAAGCTTCCACTCTCCAATCTCCCAATCGTAAGCGCTCGCGCAGGTGACCTCTTTGACGAGATCGAGACCCACCAAACCCGGCGAAGCCTTTGCCTTGCGCACCAGCGACTCGGGATTCAAATCCCGGCTTGAGATGACAGCTTCCTGCGCGCCGTGCGTGCGGATATGGCGAACGAGCGCGCGCGTGTCGATCCCCTCGATTCCGACCACGCCCGCGTTCGACAGATACTCACCGAGCGCGAGTTCCGAGCGCCAGTTCGACGGACGCGGCCAGCATTCGCGCACGACAAATCCTTCGACATAGACGCGCGACGATTCCGCGTCCTCGCGATTCACGCCGACGTTGCCGATCTCCGGATAGGTCATGCACACGATCTGGCCCTTGTAGGACGGATCGGTAAGAACCTCCTGATAGCCGGTCATTGCCGTGTTGAACACCACCTCGCCGACCGTCTCGCCGATTGCGCCGAACGCGCGGCCATGGAAAACCGTGCCGTCGGCAAGCGCCAGTATTGCGGTCCGTGCTTCCATCATCTCCCGCTCGACCCGCGTGAGTCGTAAACGATTTCACCTCCGACGATCGTGAGCATCGCTTTGCCCGTCAGGCTCATTCCCATGAACGGAGTGTTGCGGCTTCGCGAAAGAAACCGGCGCGGATCGACGCTCCATTCAAACGACGGGTCGAGAACCGTAACATCCGCAACCGCGCCAAGCGAGAGTGTGCCGGCGTCGAGGCGAAGCAGTCGCGCAGGATTCAGCGACATCATCTCGACCATCCGAGTCGCGCTGAAAACGCCACCATGAAACAGTCCGAAAGCGAGACCGACCGCCGTCTCGAGACCGACAACGCCATTGGCAGACCGCGATAGGAAGGCAGCTTCACGATGCGAAAGCGGTCCCATACCCTGCGGGCCGGCGAAGCAGCCCACCAGATGCGCGAGCTGCTTGGAGCCTGGATCGTGGGGCGCGTGATCGGTTGCGATCATGTCGACTGTGCCGTCGAGGATCGCCTCACGAATCGCCTTGACGTCGGCGCGATTTCTGAGCGGCGGATTCATCTTCGCGTTGGGTCCCCAACGCAGGAATGCGGTTTCATCGAGCGCGAAATGGTGCGGCGTGACCTCGCACGTAACCCTGGTTCCGATGCCGCGCGCCTCACGCACGAGGCGGACCGATTCGGCGCACGACAAATGCGCAATGTGAACGGGTGCGTCGCTTGCCCTCGCGATCGCGAGGTCGCGTTTGATTCTCCGCGCCTCTGCCGCGACCGGATAGCCGTGGACACCCAGGCGTCTGGACACCTCGCCGGCGTTGACGGGCGCCTCGTCCGACAGTTCTCGATCCTCTTCGTGAAGCGAAATCGCGAAGCCGAGTCGCTTCGTTTCGACAAGTGCCCGCGCGAGCAACTCGGGATCGTCGATTGGGATGCCATCATCGGAGAAAAGCCTAGCGCCCGCCGTCGCCATCGCCTCGAAATCGACCAACTCGGCGCCACCCAACGAACGCGTTACGGCAGATACCGGAACAAGCCGTGCGGAGTGCGCCGCGCGCGAACGATCGAGCATGTAGCGCGTAGTCTCCGGCGAGTCGTTGACCGGAAAGGTATTCGCCATCGCAGCCACGGCCGTGAATCCACCCGCAGCCGCGGCACGCAGTCCCGAAAGAATAGTCTCCTTTTCAGGAAAACCGGGATCGCGAAGATGAACGTGCGGATCGATCAAACCCGGCACGATCCATTTGCCTGTGGCGTCGATGACAGTCGCATCGGCGGCGGTGCTTCCCGGCTCCGCGATGCGGCCATTGTCCAAAACGACATCGGCTATTTCGTCGCGCCCGTTGGCCGGATCGATCACGCGTCCGCCGCGAAGAAGAATCGAACTCACGGCGTCGTTCCCGGCTCCCGGAGAGACTCGACCATCGAATGGATTGTTGCGCGATCGTGCGTTTTCCCTGCGCTTTCCGCGCCCGGCGGAGCGAGGCGGACCTGCACGCGTTCGGCGCGCGAGGTCGGGATATTCTT
>DASPQU010000422.1:0-4397 GCA_035624805.1 Binataceae bacterium (SeqCode)
GCCGAGATTTTCCCAAACGCGAGTATAGATAAGGCCGGGCGCCACGGCGTTGACGCGGATACCCTTGGAGCCGAGTTGCAGCGCGCAGGTCTTCGTATACGAAATCACGCCCGCTTTCGCCGCGGCATATGCGGCCAGAAACGGCGAGGCGAGCATCCCGGCGATCGAAGAGGTGTTGCAGATGGCCGCGCCGGATTTCATCCGGGGCGCCGTCTCGCGTGTCACGATATGGACTGAGTTGAGATTAAGATCGACGTAGCGCCGCCATACGTCGACGGTCTCCCACTCGCCCTCGCGGCCGTGATCGAACCATTTGCGTTCGCCGCCGCCGGCATTGTTGCACAGGATATCGGGTCCGTGTCCGAACTTTTTCACGATCGCTTCGATCGTCGCGTGCACCTGCTTTTCGTCGGTGACGTCGCAGGTGAATCCGCTCACGTGGGATGCGATAGCCGCGGGCGGATCGGCAAGCTCGCGATCAACGACCGCGATTTCATCAGCGACTTTTTCGTCGAGCAGCGCATTCACAATTCCCAGTCCAAGTCCGCGCGCGCCGCCGGTCACAATTGCGTATTTCATGGTTCGAGACTCCTTGCAGGATCGATGCAGCCCCGAAACTACCAATCACCGGGTTCGGATAACAATGATTTTCTGATCGGTGTGAGGTGGCTCGGTAGCCGACTCGCGATCAGGGCAGGATTTTGCGTGGACGGGGGCGCTGTTCCGATATGTAGGTTTTGCTGTAAACGCGCAGCAACGCCACGAAAACCGAAATGATCGCGGGGCCGGCGAACAGTCCCAGCGGTCCGTATGCGCTCAGTCCTCCCGCGATTCCGAAGAACAAAAGAATGGTCGGCAGTTCGGTGCCATGGCGCATCGCGAGCGGCTTGAGGAAACTGTCGATAATGCCGACCGCAACCACGCACCACACCAGCAATACGATCGCCATCGTCCATCCGCTCGTGTAGAGGAGATAAACCGACGCCGGAACCCATACCAGCGCGGTGCCCCCGAACGGCAGCATCCCTGCGATCGCGGCGACGATCGCGAGAGCCGCCCAATAGGGCGTTCCGGTTATCAGCAGTCCGATTCCTATCGAGATGCCCTGCGCAATCGAGGTCAGAAGCAATCCGCGCATCACGGACGACAGCGTTTTGCGCAGCGTCTCGAAGACTGCCTCTTTGTCCTCGTCGTGAAGCGGAGTGAGGCGCTGAATCGCCTCGAACCACGCTTCGCCGTCGCGCAGCAGATAGAAGAAGATCAACAGCACAAGGCCGAAATCGAACACGAACGAGAATACGTTCTTCGCCGCCGAGGTTGCGTTCTTGAGCAGATACTGGCTCACGTACTGCGCGCCGTCGGCCGCCAATTTCGGGATGTCGGTTTCGATCTTAAAAGTGCGTCCCGAAAATCGATGCAGGATCGGGGCGATGGGCGATTGCGCGAGCCAATCGTTGAGCCTGCCGATACCGCCGTTGCTGACGAAATCTGAAAGCTGGGTGTAGAGCGACTGCGCTTCGATCGCGAGGCGCTCGGAAACCCAAACCGCCGGGATCATCACGCCGAGCGTGATCCCCGCAGTAATGATAATCGCGCAGTTGGTGCGGCTTTTGACGTGGCGATGGAGATGCACCACAGCCGGATGTGCGATAAACGCCAGCAGAATCGCCCATATGATCGGCGTCAGGAATGGCGTCATCAGCGCGTACAGCTCGTAGGCCATCAGCGCCAGAAATCCGAAAAAGAAGATCGTTACGATTCGCTCGCGATCCATAGAACGCGCCGAGCTTAGCAAACTGGAGGGCGCGCGTCTGCGTTGCCGCCGCTTCCGGTGGCGTCGGGTCGGTTGCCCCCCGGTTAGACTTTTGTTAACGCTTTCCTTTGCTTGATCGTTTGTCTCAATAACTCGTATCCGAAGGCACGTAGCTCAGCGGGAGAGCACTTCCCTGACACGGAAGGGGTCGGCGGTTCAATCCCGCCCGTGCCTACCAAATTTGTACTGGTGAAACGCCTGAAACCTTCAACGCGTCACTCACGCGCTTCGATTTAGTCGATGTTCCTCCCGCTCGTGTTTTCTTTGTCATGATCGTGCGCAGTCATACACGTCTGCCCGTGGTATTATTCCCCGCCAGATGAGTTCCGAGATCACTGTAACGACCAATGGCGCCCAGCGCTCGGTTCCACGCGGCACTCGAGCGTTTGAGGTCGTCCTTGACGGCCACAAGCGCCGCGACGTGGTGGCCGCATCCGTCAACGGCAAAGTCGTCGATATAAGCCGGCCGCTGACCGAAGACGCAGCCGTCGAACCCGTTCTGGCGGAAACCGCCGAAGGCCTCGACGTGATCCGTCATTCGACGGCGCATCTAATGGCGATGGCGGTGCAGTCGCTGTATCCCGGAACGCAGGTCACGATCGGACCGACGATCGAAGACGGATTCTTTTACGACTTCGCTCCGCCGACGCCCTTTACGCTCGAGGATCTGCCGAAGATCGAAGCGAAGATGCGCGAGCTGGCGAAGGCCGACTTTCGTGTTGAGCGAATCGAAATTCCGCGCGCCGAGGCGATCGAAAAATTCCGCACGATGGGCGAGGCGTACAAGGTCGAGATTCTCGACGGCATGTCCGACGAGGTCGTATCGATCTACAAGCAAGGCGACTGGATGGACCTGTGCCGGGGGCCTCACGTCCCGAGCACGGGATTCATTCGCGCCTTCAAGCTGCTCAGCGTCGCGGGTGCGTATTGGCGCGGCGACGAGCGCAATGCGATGCTGTCGCGCATTTACGGCACGGCATTCGCCACCAAAGAGGCTCTCGAAGAGCATCTGAAGCTTCTCGAACTTGCGCGCCAGCGCGACCATCGCAAGATAGGCCGCGAGATGGACCTGTTTTTCTTCGATCCGATATCGCCCGGCCAGCCGTTCTATCTCCCCAAGGGGCTGATGATCTTCAACGGCCTCGTCGATTACATGCGCCGGCTGTATCGGCGTTACGGATTCCAGGAAGTCATCACGCCGCAGATTTATCGCAACGAACTCTTCTACACGTCCGGGCATTGGGAAAACTTTCGCGAAAACATGTTTCTCACGCCCGACCCCGAGGACGAGAGCGCGACGGTCGATACCGGTTCCGAAGGATGGCATCAGGGCTACGGCGTGAAGCCGATGAACTGCCCGGGCCACACCTACGTATTTGCGGCGCAAAAGCGTTCGTATCGCGACCTGCCGCTGCGTATCGCGGAATTCTCAAGACTCCATCGCGCGGAACGATCGGGGGTGCTGCACGGTCTGACCCGCGTTCGCGTGATGTCGCAGGACGATGCGCACATTTTCTGCACCGAGGATCAAATCGGCGACGAAGTAGCCGCCAATCTTGCGATGGTGCGTGAGGTATACGCGACGCTCGGATTCGAGCGCGTCGAGTTCAAGCTTGCGACGATGCCGGATCAGCATCTTGGGACCGTCGAGCAGTGGCAGATGAGCGAGGAAAAACTCGCCAACGCGATGCGCCGCAATGGGATCGAGTTCGAGATAAATCCGAAGGAGGGCGCGTTCTACGGCCCCAAAATCGAGATCTACGTGCCCGACGCGCTCAAGCGAAAATGGCAGGTCGCGACGATTCAACTCGACTACTTTCTGCCCGAACGCTTCGACCTGCATTACACCGCGAGTTCGGGCGTTGAAGAGCGCCCGGTGATGATTCACCGAGCGATCCTCGGTTCTCTCGAACGATTCATCGGCGTGCTGATCGAGCATACCGGCGGCGTCTTTCCTTTTTGGCTTGCGCCCGAGCAGGCGCGAGTGCTCTCTCTGAGCGAAAAGGTCGAAGGCTACGCCGGCGAAATCGCCGAGACTCTGAGGAAGCAGGGATTTCGCGCCAACGTTGATATCCGCAACGAAAAACTGGGATTCAAGGTGCGCGAGGCCGAGTTGCAGAAGGTGCCGTATATGATCGTCGTCGGCGAGCGCGAGGCCGAATCGCGATCGGTATCGCTTCGCGTTTTGCGCGGCGCAAAGAACGAAACAATGCCGCTCGACGACCTCGTCGCGCGGCTCAAGGCCGAACCTTTGCCGAGCTAATGACGCGGCGCTACGCCGCAGGAGGTGCTTTATCCGTCGAGATTTCAGGACCCCGCCGTCGCGGGAGCCGTCAACGAGAATAAATCAGTTCATCCGGGTGCCGGAGGTGCGCGTCATCGATTCCGACGGCTCGCAGCTCGGCATCATGTCACCGCGCGATGCGATGCGTATTGCGGAATCGAAGGGCCTCGATCTCGTCGAGGTCGCGCCCAACGCGCAGCCGCCTGTATGCCGCATCACCGATTACGACAAGTATCGTTACGCGCAGAAAAAGAAGGCGCACGATTCCAAGCGGGGTTCCGCCGCCAGCACGGTCAAGGA
>DASPQU010000423.1:0-2461 GCA_035624805.1 Binataceae bacterium (SeqCode)
GGGCTCGCCAGAAATGCGACCGGAGACAAGGCCGGAGCGGACGCGGATATCGCTGCGGCGAAGCAAATCAAGCCCGCAATCGCGGATAACTTCAGGCAGTACGGGATAGTCGATCCGCAAAATTCCACGAACCGCGACCTCTGACTTGCTTCGCGGCGGCGTGGACTCAGCGGGGCGCAGCGAGAACGACCCCGTTTGCGAAAAGAAGCATTTTCGGTGCAGCTTATTCCCTGAGGGCTGTAGATTATGCAATCCGATAACGTGATCTCCGATTTTCTCAATGCTGACCATCGACGCCTCGACGCCCTATGGGTCGAATGTCGCGAAGCGATCGCCGCCGGCGACACCGACACGCTCCGCGCTTGTTTTGCACAGTTCGCCTCAGGCCTCAGGCGTCACATCGTTTGGGAGGATACGATCCTTTTTCCGGCCTTCGAGGAACAGACTGGTATGCGTGACAGCGGGCCGACCGCCGTCATGCGCATGGAGCATCGGGAGATCGAAGGTTTTCTCACGCGGATTGAAAGCCTTGCCGCCTCTGGCGTTGCCGACCGTCTTAAACGCGAAGGCGCTTCGTTGCAGGCCGGACTCAGCGATGTTCTCCACGCTCACAATGTGAAGGAGGAAAACATCCTTTATCCGATGTCGGATCAGATGATGCGCGGGGAGAAGGCTGCCGCACTCGTCGCGAGGATGAAAGCCCTGTAAGTCGTATCCGGCCGGGATGCTTGCATAATTGACAGTATCTGGTGTCTCTATTGGAGCGGAGACGCCGATGCCTTCCGGGCCGATCGATATCGAACTCCTGACCGCGCAAATCACCGGAATGGTGCGCGCGAAAACGGGCGATGAGGTCCGGATTCGCGATATCGCGCCGCTGCCGGGTCACGCCGCTTTCGGATGCAGTTTCGTGATCGATCGCGATCGCACCGGGGCCGCGCAATCCCAGAAGCTCGTTCTACGCATGGCGCCCGAAGGAGTGCGCGCTTCCGGGCCGACCGACGTGGTCTTGCAGGCGAAACGGATGCAATCGCTTGCCGACAGCGACGTTCCGGTCTCTCCGATTCTATGGTACGGCGACGAGCCGGAGTTTTTCGGCCGTCCCTATTTCGTCGCGGCTTTCGTAGAGAGCTTCAAGCTGGAAGATCGCTCCGATCTTTCGCCGGACGAAACGAAGGCGCTCGCGCGCCACGGCGTGCGAACGCTTGCCGCGCTTCATCGCGTGGATTGGACAACTCGGCGGGCAGCCTGGGGAGATCCGCAGCCGCTCACTACCGAAATCGACAGGCTCGATCGATTGCTCGATCGCCCTACTCTTGACCCTCGGGAGGTCGCGCGTGCGCCTGAGCTTCGCGATAAGTTGCGCGCGACCGCTCCCGACGTGCGTCCGGGGTGTGTACACGGCGATTTTCAATGGAACAATATCCTGTTCGGCGCTGACCGCGTTGCCGCGCTGATCGATTGGGAGATGGCGATGCTGGGCGCCACGTTGCTCGACCTCGGATGGCTGTGTTTCTTTGCCGATCCGGGACCCGGAGCCGATGTGAGCATAATGTGCGGCTCTGCACCGCTCAGCGCCGACGAGATCATCGAGATCTATTCGGAAAGCGGACAGTTCACCATTTCCAGGCAGGAAGTGAACTGGTTTCGTGCATTCGCCTCGTTTCGCCTCGGTGCGCTGGCGTGCTTCAACGTGATGTTGCATCGTCGCGGCAAGCGCCACGATCCCGCCTGGGAAACCCTGGTCCTCTCCTCACCCGCGATGTTCGAAAACGGGCTGCGACTGCTCGGCTAATTTGGCGTCCTTCCATGGCGCATCGTCTTCGCGTCGAAGGCTGCAGTCGCGGAGATAATTCGGATAGCAGCCCGTGTCACCGGCACGAGGCTTTCGCGATGGATCTTGTCCATCGTGTCCATCGCGTCGAACAGATAAAACGGCGCCGTCAGGAAGTTCACCAGCGGCACACCGGCAAGATGAAACGGGCCGCCGTCGGTGGTCGGACTTGGTCCGAATGCTTCAGGCGGCAGGATCAACGATCGATCCAAACGCTCAGCTTCGAGCGTCTGGCGCACGATCGCTTCGAGCCTAGCCAGGCGGCTGGTAAACCACCATCGCGGCTCCGGTTGGCCCGTGGCAGTCAGCCGCCCGTCGCGCTCGACGAGCTCGCTTGCCGCGTGTTCGAGATGAACCTCGAGAACTACTCGATCGAGTTCCGCGCGATGGCGATCGATAAAGGCATGGACGCCCGCGCCTCCCGCCATGTGTCCGGCATTCAACAGGAAAACGAGTCGATGCGGGCGCTCTCGCGGTCGCAGGCGCGACCAATAGGATGCTTGCGCCAGAACCATCGCTACGCCCGACGCGTCCTCGACCGCCGACGCCCACGGACCGTCATGGTGCGATCCGATGATCACAGCCTCGTCGTCGGCGCCCGGCAGCTCGCCGATCACGTTGTGGCAG
>DASPQU010000424.1:0-7964 GCA_035624805.1 Binataceae bacterium (SeqCode)
ATTACACCGCGAATCTCGGCGTGGGCGCGAAAGGCGTGCGTATCGGAGTCGTCACGGACCTGATGACGGGTCTTTCCGACGATGTCGCGAATGGATTTCGTCACGCTCTCGACACGCTCAAATCGCTTGGCGCGTCATACGATGAAGTCTCGATGCCGTCGATCGCGATGGCGGGCGTCGTCAACGGCACGATCACGTGGGCTGAGGCGCTCGAGTATCACGAGACGTGGATGCGCGAGCGTCCGCAGGATTACGGGACCGATGTGAGGCGGTTGCTCGAAATCGGGATGATGACGACGGGAGTCGCCTACGTTCGCGCGCAGCGCGCGCGGGCGAAGATGCTCGCGGAGGCGCTCGACGCGCTCGAATCGCACGACGTTCTCGTCGCGCCGGGCAGCGCGATCACCGCACCCAAAATCGGCGGCGCGCGCATCCTTGACGATGCGCCAGCCGAATACGATCTCGTGCGCGACATCCTGCGCTTCACAGCGCCGTTCGATTGCACGGGTCAGCCGGCGATCGCGATTCCGACCGGAGTCGGCGCCGATGGATTGCCGGTATCAATGCAGATCATCGGAAGGCCGTTCGACGAGGCAACGGTTTTGCGAGTCGCTGCGGCATACGAGGCCTCCCGCCCCGCATTGCCATTGCCGAAGGTCTGAACCTCGCCCGGACAGGGAGAGGTCGGAGCATCTTTTGCTCCGGGCGAGGGTCCTTATCCAGCGCGCATCGGTTGCGCGCGATTACTCGAATCGCGCGTCGCTACTGCGACGCGCTGAAAGGCTGACCCTCTCCTCGCGCTTCGCGCGGTCCTCTCCCAGGGCTCCACCTCAAATCACTTGCAGGTAATCCGGCGACGGAAGCGGCGGGAAAGGCGCCGCCGGGATTGCCTGATACCAGTACGCGACCGAAGCAATATCGTCCTGAAGCGGGAGGAACTTCGCGCCCTTGCGCGGATCGCCACGCCATCCGAGCGCCTGGATCGTCACGCGCAGATCGCTCTTGAAGCGAATCGGATCCTGAATGTGCCATCGATACATCCCGAATCGCTGTTGCGATTGATACAGCCCGTCGGGACGGATCACCTGCGCGAGTCCCGCATACGGTGTCGTGAACTCGCGATAGCCTCCGTTCTCGCGTCCGACATCGAAGTTATATGACCCGCAGAAATAATCCTCGGTGCCGGTGCCGCAAATCGTCGGGAACTCGCGATCTCCGTCGATGTAAAATTTGATCTCGCCCTCGCCCCACCATCCGCTGTTGTTCACACCCCACGCCATGTAGGTGCCGACGTAATGGCCGTGACCACGGATTCCGTCGACGAGCGTGTAGACCTCGCCATAAGGCAGCGGATTCTGACGGCGGAACTGCGCGTGAAAGTAGGCGGCGTCGGCAGGCACATCGGTCAGCGTGTAATTGATTTGATAAAAGAGGATGACGGGCGTTTCGCCGATGTTCGACATCGTGATGCGGCATCGCGAGCGAAACGGCATCTCCCAGTAGCAGTTGAACGCGCTACCCGGATTCACACATACGGCGAGCGACGACACCTGCGCATAGCGATTCCATCCGCACGCGAAGAAATCTCCCACAGGACATTCGACCGCAGGCGCATCGGAGCCGTCCCAATAAATCCGCAGGATGCTGTGTCGCCAGTGTCCGGTCGGCGTCATCCAGATTTGCTGGATCGCTCCCGAACCGGCGATATCGGCGAGCGTCGCCGTCTCACCCTGCCTGATGATGATGTACGGCGAGACTTTCCATCCGCGACCCAGGTCGCGCGCCGGGCTGGTCGCAGGATCAGGCGTCGCCATCGCGCCCGCGCCCTTCTCGCCGGTCGGATTCTCGGGCGAAACCGAACGCGACTGCGCATCGGAAAGGAGCGCAAGGTTCCCAAGATGAAGTCCGAGGCCGTTGAACGATGGCATAGCGGTTCCCCTCCCCGTCGCGCGCGATCTTAGCCTTGATAGGTTTCGCAGCAACAGGGAATGATGCCTTTTTGATTAATCGCTCGTCGGACAGACAGGGCACGCCTGTCCCATTACCTACTCATTCGGTATAAGGGACTTATGCAGTTCACCGCCGTTTTCCGAAAAGTGCCTGAGGGGTACATCGCATTCGTTGAGGAGCTGCCCGGCGCGAACACGCAGGCAGCAACGCTTGTCGAGGCCAGAAAAAACCTGAAAGAGGCGGTCACTCTGGTTCTCGAAGCGAATCGAGCGCTCGCGGAAGAATCTCTCGCCGGTGAGACGGTGATAAGAGAGCCCCTTTTGATTCAGGAGCGATGAAGCGTCGCGAACCTACTCCGTCATTTGGAGCTTCATCGTTGTTCGCTGCTGCGCGAAGGTGGAAATCATACGGTTTACGTGAATCGCCTCAAGGGAAAATCTTCCACCATACCCTGCCATCGAGAAATCAACGACTTTCTGGCTCGCAAGATCTGCCGCGACTTGGAAGTGCCGGAGCCGTAAGTCAACTCCGCTGGACAGGCAAGGACGCCTATCCCACTTTTTTCATAGATTTTCGCGCGCTCCGTTGTCGCGCGAATCCGTGGTTGGGCGTGCAGCTTGTGCGACCGGAAACACAGGCAGCACTTTTTCGCACTTCGACTGGGTGGAGCGAGGGACGGGGTGCTGAAGCGCACTTGCGCGGAGCTTCCCTAGGCGACGGCGCGCATCGTATCGACGACGCTACGGCGCATCGCTTGTAGGACGGGAATCGCAACACTCACCAGGCCAATAGCCGCTCCGATCGCGATACTCTCGACGGCGACCGAGGGCGTCAGCGAAACCAATCGCAGCAACAATCCGAACTGCCCGCCTAGATGTGCCGGCATTCGTAGCGCGAGGTACGAAGCGACGCAGCCGATGACCCCTGCCACAACGCCCATCGCGAAGCCCTCTGCAGTCATGAGAGCCGCAAGCGTTCGAGGCGTGTAACCGATCGACCGCATCACCGCGAGTTCGTAACGCCTCTCGCGCACCGTCATCGCGGCGGTGTTTGCGGCAACCATCGCAATAACGACGACGATAATCGCGGCGATAGTCCTGACTCCGGCGAACACCAGGCGGAGTTGGCCGAACTTCAGCTCGGCGGCGCCCGCCTCGGTCTGGGTGAAAGTTTCAAAAGGGGAGTTGGCGAATCGTTCGTCGATATCGTGGGCCACAAGCGACGCATTCTCCGAGCGATCGACCTTGATCAGGTAGGCAAAAACGGAGTTCTTGAAGATCGTAAGCTTATCGAGACGTTCGAGCGGCACGAGCACAAGCTCAATCGGTCCCGTGTCCGCGATGCCCACGATTTGAATCGGCAGGTCGCCGAAGAGCAGCATCTGCGGGCGAAGCGTGATCGTATCGCCGACCTTCCAGTTGTGGCGCGCGGCAAGTCGAGCGCTGACGACGCCCCCCTCCAGAGTCTTCGCCAGCGTCGATGCCGACCCTTGCGAGACACCCCACTCGGGACGCAACGTAGGCAGCGCCGCAGGTTCGAGAGCCGCGACGGCGATGAGCTCCTTGGGATCGCGATACTGTGCGACCGTCGCGATATATCCGCTCGAGGCGTCGACATGAGGCACAGCCGCAATCGTGTCTGCGTACGCCTCGGGAAGCATATACAGATACCCCGCCTTGTTCGCGCAAACGAGCCTGAGATCGCTGACCTGATCGCGCATTATCTGTTTGAGCACCGAGGGCAGGCTCATGAGGGTCGCGAACAGGAAGATCGAAATCGCCATCGAGAGCACGGTCAGGACCAGGCGCCGGCGGCTGCGCGTCAGATTTCGCAGAATCATGGGCAGAAACTTCACGACCGCACCCTGCTTTCAGAATACGCTCTTTTACGCTAAATCGCGCCGTCGAGGGCGAGCCTCGATCGACACTGCCCGAGCCTCAAACGTGGATATCAACGGAGACGAAATCGTGATCGGAGACGCGCGGCGAAAAGGTGGTCGGTTGTGCTCGTATCACGCGCGCGGTGGCGTCGACGGGTTGGATTTCACGCAGCGCTATCCAGTCGAGCTTGGGGCGAAATAACGGAGGAACTAGACGCGAGAATGTAAACGTTCCCCGGCCCTCAGCGTTCGCGTCGTCAGTTGAGAAACCGGCCTCGCGAAGACGATCGAAAAGCGGCTCGGACGCTTGCGGATGGCGGAATCGCGCGGGATTCCGAAGCATTCGGACGACGACGTCGCGCATCGCCTGCACGCTGCCGAGTTCCGTCGTCGTGGTATTGAAGTCGCCGCCGATGATCGCGGGCCCGCGATTTCCGAGCGCCGCCACGATTGCCTTCATCTGCAACTCGCGTCCGGCTGGCGCGCATCGGCTGTGCAGATGGGCGACGGCCACGTCGAACGGCTTCCCGCGGAGCTCGACTCGAACCCTTAATCCAACCGGAGCGCCGATTCGGCGCAACAGCTTGAATTCACGCGGCTTCGGCATCAACTCGAGCGCTGGATCGGGAACAAGAATAGTCGACGCGTCGAGTACCGGCGTCGCGGAAAGAATCGCCACGCCAAGCCATCCGCCGGGTACGCCGTCGCGATGGCGTAGTTCATATTGCGGTTGATACGCGCAGCTCATCCCGAGTTCGCGCGCGAGGTCTGCGGCGACGCGACGCCCATGCACGCGACGAGTTCCCGAATCGACCTCGCAAAGCAGAAGAATCGACGCACTCTTGAGCACGCCGCGACGCAGGCATCGCAGGATACCGTCGAAATGCGCGCCGCTTTTCGCATTGAACGCGACGATGCGAGGCGGCCCGGCGATATCGCACGCGAGGCGATTCTCGACCTGCGGCGCAAAAGGATGGCTGGCGGGCGCGAAGGACGGTCCGCTATCCCGCGGGCTTTCGGAGCGAGCGTCGGTCGGGGATGGAACTAACGAATGCACTCAACCGCAGCATTATACCCGCTGTCGAGGCGACGTGCGCCTCCATCAGTATCAGCCGCGCAATTCCGCTTCGATCTCCTTGAACGAGGTGAGCGGGAGTGAGCAGGAACGCTCTCTGCATACGTATGCCGTCAGCTTGCCGTCAATTTGCACTTTCCCCCGCAACATCTCGGGCAGGTATGCGGAATCAAGTTCGGCGGAATTCGCGGCGAAAAGAACCAGGTTCGGCACGTACAGCAGCGCCACGCGTTCGAGGCTCTCGCGAAATTCCGGCGAAGTCGGTTCTCCTATCAGCACAACCTCGGTCGGACCGCGCAGGTAAAGGTCGACGGCTTCGAGCAAATGCGAGAATGCGAACGGCTGTTTCTCCATAAGCTCGCCGAAAAGCCGAATCGCACGCTCCGCCTCGTGGAAATATCTCTCATCGCCTGTGTACGCGTGAAGTCGAAGTAGCGACATCACGGCTGCGCTGTTTCCTGACGGCGTCGACCCGTCGAACGCGGCTTTCATCCGCGCTATCAGCGCTTCGTGATCTTCCGACGTGAAATAGAACCCGCCGCGATCGCGATCGACGAACTTTTCGAGCACGACATCCATCAGCATGCGCGCTCGCTCGATATAGCCGCGGTCGAGCGTCGCCTCGTATACATCCAGCATCGCGCCCGCAAGCAGCGCGTAATCTTCCAAATACGCATTGAATCGCGCGACACCATCTTTGTACGAACGCTTGAGCGCGCGACCGTCCCACATCCGCGTCATCATGAAATCCGCGGCCTTGCGCGCGATTTCCAGGTAAGCCGGCTCGTGCAGGACGCGATAGCCGTGCGCGAACGCAGAGATCATCATCGCGTTCCACGCCGTCAGGATTTTCTCGTCGCGCGCCGGCTTCACGCGCCGCTCGCGGGTAGCGAACAGACGCTGTTTGATCGTCGTGATCGCAGAGGCCGCATCCTCGGGCGACATCGAGAACATCTTCGCAGCGTCGGCAATCTCGATGGTGCGATGCAGAATATTGGCGCTGTCGAAATTGCCGTCGTCGGTCACATCGAAGAATCGCTCAGCAAGCGGCGCGAGCTTTTCCCCGACCGACGCCTCGACCTCGGCGGGCGTCCATACGAAGAATTTGCCCTCCTCGCCCTCACTGTCGGCATCCTGCGCCGAGTAGAAGCCACCCTCGGGACTCAGCATCTCTCGCGCGACGTAGTTCAGGATTTCCTGCGCGATCGCGTGGAACTCGGGCTCATTTAGCGCGCGACCCGCGTCGAGGTAGAGTTTGGCAAGCAGCGCATTGTCGTAGAGCATCTTCTCGAAGTGCGGCACCAGCCATCGCTCATCGACGCTGTAGCGATGGAATCCGCCGCCGATCTGATCGTAGATACCGCCCTTCGCCATCCGCGTGAGCGTATTGCGGACCATGTCGGCCATGCCGGGATCGTCGTCGATATCGTAGGTGCGCAGGAAAAGCGAAAACACAAACGTGTTGGGAAATTTTGGCGCGGCGCCGATTCCTCCGTGAACGCTGTCGTATGCACGCGCAAGCGCATGTGCGGCGGCGACCGGCAAATCGCGGCGAACCTCTTCGGCGGGCGCCGCGTAATCGTTGAGCGCACCGAGCGCCTCGGTCAGGCGTTCGACGTTATGCTTAACTTCCCGAGCCCCGGTTCGGTACGCCTCGGCGACCGCTGCGAGTACGCGCGGAAATCCGGCCATCCCCTGCCGATCGGCGGGCGGAAAATAGGTGCCGCCGAAAAAGGGCCTGCCATCAGGCGTGAGAAAAACCGTCAGCGGCCATCCGCCGCGCCCGGTGATGAGTTGAACGGCTTCCATATAAATCTGGTCGAGGTCAGGGCGCTCCTCGCGATCCACCTTGATGCAGACGAAATTCTCGTTCATCTGGCGCGCGATAGCGTCGTCCTCGAAGGACTCGCGCTCCATCACGTGGCACCAGTGACACGCCGAATAACCAATCGAAAGGAGGATGGGTTTGTTTTCCTTTCGCGCACAATCGAGCGCTTCCTCGCCCCACGGATACCAATCGACGGGATTGTGGGCGTGTTGGCGAAGATAGGGGCTCTGCTCGTTGATCAGGCGATTGGCAGGGTGCTTGAGTTCCGCGCTGGTATCGTGATCGCTCATGGTCCCTTGGATTCAGTTGCGGATTTGATGAAGCGAAAGGCGAGATTCCCGGGGGTATCTCGCCTTGACCTCACTTCGACGCTAGCATGGCCGCGGATCGGTGGCCACGCGCCGGACCGACCTGCACTCGGCGAATCGATTTCCTGCCGAGGATTTCGGGAAAAAGTGGGTCAACTTGCATATCGCTGAAAAACAGGCGCAATCGGTCGGGCAACCGACGGCCGATCGCGGCGCGATGGCGTCGCTTGACGATCGAACGTTGCGGTTCGCGAGCTGGGGCGTCGTCGTTGCGACCGCGATTCTATTCTTCACCAGGCTCGGCGCGCGGGCGCTGTGGTCGTCGGAATTCCGATGGGCGGAAATCGCGCGGGAGATGATCCGCAGCGGGAATTATTTCTGGCCGACCATCAACGGCCACGTCTATTACGACAAGCCGTTGGGCTCATACTGGCTGGTTCTCGCCGCAACCTGGGTGAGTGGCGCGATGAACGAACTCGCGTCGCGCATTCCATGCGCGATTGCGGGGTTGGTCGCCGTCATCCTGATGATCGCTCTCGCGCGCCGCCTCTACGACGCTCGGACCGGCGTCATTTCGGGAATGATCCTCGCGACCAGCTTCAGTTTCGTTTTTTTCTCGCGACACGCGTCAGCCGACGTCGAAACCATCACGGGCGAACTGGGGGCGATCCTTCTTTACATGAAATTCGAAGAAACGCCGGACGGATGGTGGGTGTGCTGGCTGTGGATGATCATGGCGGCGACATCGCTGACGAAGGGACTGCTTGGATTTGTTTTGCCGATCATGGTGATAGGCGTTTACGCAACGCTGGGTGGCGGTCTGCAGGAGTTCTGGCAAGCCATCAGTTCGGGTCCTCTGGTCGCTCGATTCCGATGGATTCTTGACCGCAATCGATGGCTGTTCAACTGGAAAAGCGCGATCGC
>DASPQU010000425.1:0-2254 GCA_035624805.1 Binataceae bacterium (SeqCode)
TTTCTGTTCCTCGTTGCCGTAGCGAAGAAGCGCCGGGCCAAGCATCCAGATTCCGAAACTGTCGAGCGGCGAGCGGCATCCGAGAGCACGCATCTCTTCGCGCAGGATCTTGGCCTCGTCGGGCTTCAGTCCTCCCCCGCCGTATTCGCGCGGCCATTGCGGCACCGTCCATCCCTTGGCGGCCATCCGCTCCATCCAAAGCTTCTGCGCCTCGGACTGGAATTTCCAATGGCGTCCGCCCCAACAGGTGTCCTGTTCGCCGCGCACCGGCTGCCGCATCTCGGGAGGGCAATTGGCTTCGAGCCACGCGCGAGTTTCTTTACGGAAGGTTTCGAGATCGCTCATAAATCCTTCCTCGTATTGCGTCAGCACGCTTGATTCAAGTGCGTTGAGAAGGCGAGTTCTTTCAGCGAGACGGTTTGAATTAGGATGACGGGCAATGAAAACGGCCTCGCGCGAATTCCACATAATGGTGAAGCCCGCGGGCGCGGTCTGCAACCTCGATTGCAGCTACTGCTATTACCTGAGCAAGGCTGACCTTTATCCTGAAACTGCCAGGTTCCGGATGCCCGACGACCTGCTGGAGCGCTACATCGCGCAGCATATCGAAGCCTCTCCGAAAGACCTGATTTTCTTCGAATGGCACGGCGGCGAGCCTACCGTTTCGGGTCTCGACTACTTCCGGCGAATCGTCGAGCTACAGCGCAAGCATCGGCCTGAGGGTCGCCAGATTCTCAATGGCGTCCAGACCAATGGAACGACGCTCGATGACGACTGGTGCAGATTCTTTGCCGAAGAACGTTTTCACGTCGGACTCAGCCTCGACGGCCCGAAGGAGCTTCACGATCGATGCCGTCCGACCAAGGGCGGACATGGGACGCACAGCAGAGTTGTCAAATCGTTCGCGCTCCTGAAAAAGCATCGCGTCTCCTGCGACGTGCTTTGCGTCGTCCATCGATGGAACGTCCGGCAGCCGACGGCCGTATATCGCTTTTTCAAGGAACTCGGCGTCGAATTTCTCCAGTTCCTGCCGATCGTGATGCGCCAGCCTGATGGTGAGGTAACGGCCGAAACCGTTCCTGCCGAAGCGTACGGCGAGTTCCTGTGCACGATTTTCGACGAATGGGTCAAAAACGATATCGCGCGCATCGCAATCCAGAACTTCGACGAAGCGCTAAGGCCGATGTTGGGCGTCGATCACTCGCTATGCATTTTCAGGGAGACCTGCGGCGACATCGCAGTGGTCGAACACAACGGCGATTTCTATTGCTGCGACCATTTTGTCGATCCCGAACATCACCTCGGCAACATCCTCGAGACTCCTCTCGTGGGGATGGTAGAGAGCCCGAGGCAGATCGAGTTTGGCCGGATGAAACGCGACTCACTGCCGCGCTACTGCCGGGAATGCGACGTTTTAGCGTCGTGCAATGGCGGATGTCCGAAGGATAGATTTGCCAAGACTCCCGACGGCGAGGACGGCCTGAACTATCTATGCCCCGGTTTCAGGCGATTCTTCAGGCACAGCCGAACTGACTTGATGAAAATCGCATCGCTTCGACGATCGGGCTTTGATGTGGGACAGATCGCGGCGCGTATGCGACCTCACGATAGCGCCACTTCACGTCAGACCGGGCGCAATGATCTCTGCCCATGCGGCAGCGCCAAGAAGTACAAGAAGTGCTGCATGGGCAAATCGGGCGTCCGCCCGACCTGAACCACTGCATCGTTATTCTTTGGGTCTGACGATATCCGTGCCGGGAGGAACTTCGAACGCGAAGACTTTGTCGTCGAGCGCGATATCGGTGGCGATATTCGTGAAGCGCATCATCGATACGTTGCCGAGATCGTCAGAGAGCTTGAGCGTGACGATGTTCGACGTCGCGGGATCGATTCCGAGCTCGACCGTTCCATCTTTTCCTGAGCGCGATTTCAACGCGACGTACTGAAGGCCGTCGGCGGGCGGATTCGCGACGGCGCTCGCCTCGAACTCGCGTTTGACGTTGCCGACTCCGAGCAGAAATGCGGCGGCGGGCGCGGAGCGAAAAGCCTTCTCAACGGGAATCTCGATCACCTGGTTCAGGTCGGGCTGATAGTCGTAAAGCTGCTTGCCGTCGCTGATTATCGTCTCGGGCTCGCTGCCCGTGAACTCCCATCGCATCTGCCCGCCCTTGTGATACTGGATAGTGCCCGCGCGGTCGCGCTTCATCCCGCCGACCGGAATGATTTCGTCGGTAAAATCCGCGCGAAAACTTTT
>DASPQU010000426.1:0-9525 GCA_035624805.1 Binataceae bacterium (SeqCode)
CCCAAACGGACCATCTCGGCGCCGAATTCCGAGCGCAGATTGCCGATAATCGCGCGATTTTCACCTATCTGATCGGAAAGGAACCGGATCTGGCCGCCCACTTCGGAGAATTGGCCGAACAACTCGTCCTTGAGCTTGTCCAGTCTGCCGCCGAGCCCTGACACGGCCTCGATTACGAGTTCAAACCGGGCGCCCAATTCTTCCAGCATCGTGCCAATTTTGGCGATCGCTTCGTCAGCCACCCTCGCCTCCCCCTTTACGGCATCAATGGACGATCCTGCCGAACCTGCTCCATCGTATCGGCAGCCATCCGGAGCCGTCGCTGTCCCAAGACCAATAGATGATCATCGCGCGTCCCTCAACCTCGTCAAGGTCGACGAATCCCCAGAACCGGCTGTCGTAGCTTCGGTCGCGATTATCGCCCATCACGAGGATTTTTCCTGGCGGGACCGTCACCGGACCGAATGTGTCGCGCGGACTCATCGGAGACCGCTCATTATCCGACACTTCGAAATGAGCGTGCGGATCGTCCATCGGCGCCCCGTTGAGAATTACCTTGCCAGCCTTAACTTGAATCGTATCTCCTGCAACACCGATCACGCGCTTGATGAAGTCCTTGCTCTGATCGGGCGGAAAGACGAACACGACCACGTCGCCGCGATGTACCGATTCAAAACGCACCAGGTAGCGGCCAAGCGGAAGTCCGGGGATTTCCAATCCCAGAATGGAATCGGGCACGCGCAGCCCGTAGATAACCTTGTTGACGAGAATATGGTCGCCGATCAGCAGCGTCGGCTCCATCGACCCCGACGGTATCTTGTAGGCCTGCACCAGGAAGGTGCGGATTATCAACGCGAGCGCGAGTGCGATTCCGAACGCCTCGGCATACTCGCGAACCGCGGATTTGCGCGACAGCGACGCTTCCGATCCCTGTTGCTGAACAGCAGGGGCGACGTTGCGATCCTTCAGAGCGGGTTCCTGCAAGGGCTTTACTCTCCGACCTTCAGCAGCGCCAGAAAGGCCTCCTGCGGAATCTCGACACGTCCTACCTGTTTCATCCGCTTTTTGCCTTCCTTCTGCTTTTCGAGGAGCTTGCGTTTGCGCGTTATATCGCCGCCGTAACATTTGGCGGTCACGTTCTTGCGCAACGCCTTGACCGATTCGCGGGCAATTATCTTTGCGCCGACGGCTGCCTGAATCGCGATTTCGAACATCTGCCGCGGAATAAGTTCGCGCATCTTTTCGCATAGCGCCCGGCCGCGCTCGTAAGCCTTGTCGCGATGCACGATTATGGAAAGCGCGTCGACTACTTCGCCGTTAATTCGGATATCTAATTTAACCAGAGGCCCTGCGCGGAAGTCCAGAAACTCATAATCCAGCGACGCGTAGCCGCGGCTTACCGATTTCAGGCGATCATAGAAATCGAAAACGATCTCCGCCAGCGGCAATTCGTAATGGAGCATCACGCGATGCTCATCGAGATATTTCAGATCGCGCTGCAGGCCGCGGCGCTCCTCGCATAGGTTCATCACCGCGCCGACGAATTCGTCGGGCATATGAATCGACGCGAGGATGAACGGCTCCTCGACCGCTTCGATACGGGTTTCCTCGGGCAGCAGCGCGGGATTGTCGACCAGCATAACTTGGCCGTCCGTCGTGCGCACGCGATACTCCACCGTGGGTGCGGTGACGATAAGTCCGATCCCGAACTCGCGTTCGAGCCTCTCCTGGGTGATTTCCATATGCAGGAGGCCGAGGAACCCCGCTCGGAATCCGAATCCGAGAGCCTGCGAGCTTTCCGGCTCGCATACGAAACTGGCGTCGTTCAGGCGAAGCTTTTCGATGGCGTCGCGCAAGGCGGGATACTGATTCGCTTCGGTCGGATAGATTCCGGCGAACACCATCGGTTTCAGTTCCTTGAAGCCGGGCAGCGGATGTGCCGCTGGAGATTCTACGGCGGTCAGCGTGTCGCCGACGCGCATATCCTGCACGCGCCGGATTCCGGCGACGACGAATCCGACTTCTCCCGGACCGAGCGTCTCGGCAGGGCGCTCATGTGGTGTGAAATGTCCCAGCCGCATCACTTCGCCCTCGGTCGCCGTCGCCATCAGCAGAACTTTCATGCCCTTGCGCAGCTCGCCGCCGAAGACGCGCACAAGACCGATCACGCCCTCGTACGGATCGAACCAGCTGTCGAAAATCAACGCGCGCACGCCTGGTTCGCCGCTTGGGCGCGGAGGCGGTATGCGCTTGACGATCGCTTCGAGCGTCTCGTCAATTCCGATTCCCTCCTTGGCGCTGGCGAGGATCGCGTCGGACGCGTCGAGGCCGATGATCTCCTCGATCTGACGGCGCGTGCGTTCGATATCCGCGCCCGGGAGATCGATTTTGTTGATCACGGGGATGATTTCGAGGCCGTGGTCGAGCGCCATGTAAACGTTCGCGAGCGTCTGCGCTTCGACGCCCTGGCTCGCATCAACGACGAGCAGCGCGCCTTCGCAAGCGGCGAGGCTGCGCGACACCTCGTAGGCGAAGTCGACGTGGCCGGGAGTGTCGATCAGGTTCAGAATGTAAACCTGCCCGTCCGAAGCCGTATACGACAGACGCACCGAGCGCGCTTTGATCGTAATTCCGCGCTCGCGCTCAAGATCCATCGAGTCGAGAAATTGCTCCTTGAGCTCGCGCTTGGAGAGCGCACCCGTGCGTTCGAGCAGGCGATCGGCAAGGGTAGACTTGCCGTGATCGATGTGCGCTATGATGGAGAAATTACGAATCGATTCGGGGGCGGTCATTTTAAACCGACGAGGCCGCGCGCTCCTTGAAATACTTGAACGTCGTTGCGAGACCGTCACGAATCGAGTTTTCGGGACGCCATACGAGAACTTTTGCGGCGCGAGCCGGCGAGATCACCGAGCGGCGCTGCTCTCCGGGACGCGCCGGAGCGTATTCGGGAGCCAGTTTGGTCCCGGCCGCCGAGGCGAGCGCGGAGTACAGCTCGTTGACGCTGGTCTCGACGCCTGTGCCGATGTTGATTGCCCCGACGGTATCCGCACTGAGGGCAGCGATGTTAGCGCGCACCACATCGCCGACAAAGACGTAATCGCGCGTCTGGCCGCCGTCGCCGTATATCGAGCACGCCTTGTTTTCGAGAATTCGTCCGCAGAAAATCGCGACGACTCCGGCTTCACCGTGCGGATCCTGGCGCGGCCCGTAGACGTTGCCGTAGCGCAACGCGATGTACTCGATCTTGTACTCGTTGCGATAGAAGAACAGGTAACTCTCCGTCGCGCTCTTCGCGACACCGTACGGACTTACGGGACGCAGCGGATGGCTTTCGTCGCACGGAAACTGCTCCTGCTCGCCGTAGATCGCGCCGCCTGTCGAAGAGAAGATCACGCGCCTCAGACCTGAGCGTCGCGCCGATTCCATCAGGTTCAGAAATCCGACCAGGTTCACCTGCGCGTCGAACGCAGGGTCGGCCACCGAGCGTCGCACGTCCATCTGCGCCGCCAAATGATAGATGACTTCCGGGGTCTCGGTCTGAATAGCACTAAGCACGGCGGACGCGTCTCGCAGATCAACATGATGAAATCGCGCGGCGGGGTTCACTTGATGGCGTTTGCCCGTGGATAGATCGTCGAGCACGCTCACCTGATGCTGAGCCGTCGCTACGAGCGCATCGACCGTGTGCGATCCAATAAATCCGGCGCCGCCGGTGACCATTATCCGCATGATTCTTACGCCGCTTAAACGGGACGCCGCCCGATCGAGTAATACTTAATTTCCAGAGCCTTCATCAGCGAAGGATCATACAGGTTGCGTCCATCGAAGATAACCGGCTGCTTGAGCATCGAGCGGATGCGCTGGAAATTCGGATGCCGGAACTCGTTCCATTCGGTGAGAATCAGCAGCGCATCGGCCCCTTCGAGCGCCTCGTAATTGTTCTTATGATAGCTGATTCGGTCGCCGAACACCTTGCGCGTATTGTCCATCGCCTCGGGATCGTGAACGCGGACACGCGCCTTCTCAGCTAGCAGATCCTCGATCACGACCAGTGATGGGGCTTCGCGCATGTCGTCGGTACGCGGCTTGAACGCGAGTCCCCAAATCGCAAAGGTCTTGCCTGAAAGATTGTCGCCGAAATGCTGTCGCACGCGCCTGAGCAGCGATCGCTTCTGACGATTGTTCACGTCCTCGGCCGAGCGCAGCAGCTTGAAGTCGAGCTTGTTTTCGGCGGCAGTGTGGATGAGGGCCTGCACGTCCTTGGGAAAGCACGAGCCGCCGTATCCGACGCCGGGAAAAAGGAACGAGGATCCGATACGCCGATCGCTGCCCAGTCCGCGGCGCACATCATTGATTTCCGCACCGACCGCCTCGCACAGATTCGCTATTTCGTTTATGAACGAAATTCTCAGCGCCAGCATCGAATTGCACGCGTATTTCGTCAGCTCCGCCGAGCGCGGCTCCATCACCAGGATCGGGTTGTCCGTGCGCGTGAACGACGAATGCAGCTCGCGCAGAATCGCAGTCGATTGCTCGGTCCGGCTTCCGATCACGACGCGGTCGGGACGCATGAAATCCTCGATCGCGGAACCTTCCTTCAGGAACTCGGGCACCGAACAGCTATCAATCTTGTGCTTCCCGAACTTCTGTGCGATCGCCTGTACCTTGTCGTTCGTGCCAACCGGAACCGTGCTCTTGACCGCAATAATGTGATAGCCGGTCACGGCGCGCGCGATGCTTTCCGCTGCGCTCATAACGCCGCCCAAGTCGGCTGCGCCTGTCGCGCTCATAGGAGTACCGACGGCGATGAACGAGATCATCGACTGCGCAACGGCGTCGGCGGTATCAGTGGTGAAGCGCAGCCGGCCTTCGGCGATATTGCGGCGGACGAGTTCTTCGAGTCCAGGTTCGTAGATCGGGACCTTGCCGCTATTGAGCGCCGCGATGCGAGCAGCGTCGATATCGACGCAGATGACCTCGTTGCCGCTCTCCGCATAACAGGTCCCGCTGACCAGACCGACATACCCGGTCCCAATCACCGCGATATTCATCGAAACACCTCAGAATTCCTCACGAACTGTGTAGATCGGCTTGCGCTGTGACTCATGATATGTGCGCGCCAGCATCTCGCCCAACAGTCCGATGCTGACAAACTGGACTCCGACCACGAGCAACAACACGGCGAGCAAAAGGGCGGGACGCGCGGCAAGCTGCGCGCCCATCACAAGCTTTTCGAAAATCAGGATCGTCGTCCACAAAAGTCCAAGTCCGGCGAGCACCAGACCGATAAGACCGAACACCTGAATCGGACGTGTCGAGTAGCCGGACAAAAACTTGACCGTGATCAGGTCAAGTAGCGTTCTTAAGATGCGCCCAGCGCCGTACTTCGAGAGGCCGGAGCGCCGCGGACGAAATCCGACTTCGAGTTCAGCGATCCTGGCTCCCTGCTCCGCCGCGATCGCGGGCACGAATCGATGCATCTCGCCGTACAGCATCAGGCTTCGCGCGAGGTCGCCGCGATACGCCTTGAGCGTGCATCCGTAGTCATGCAGCTCGACGCCTGTCATCCACGAAATCAGGCGATTCGCCGCGATCGACGGGATGCGTCGGGAGAAAGTCGCGCCTTTCCATCGCTCGGTGCGCCATCCGCTGACAAGATCGTTTCCATTCGATCTCAGACGCTCGACAAGTCGCGGGATGTCCGCCGGATCGTTCTCTCCATCACTGTCGATTGCGACCACGACATCGCCGGTCGAACGCTGAAATCCGCACTGCAGGCCTGCGGTCTGCCCGGTATTCCGCGCGAGCCTGACGACGCGTACGTGCGCGTCCTCAGTCTTGATCTTGCGCAGTTCGTCGATGCTTCCGTCGGTGCTGCCGTCGTCGACGAACAGCACCTCGTAGGAAACATTCATCGAGGCGAGGACGCGGCTTAGCTCTTCATAGAGCGGGCGCAAATTATCCCGCTCATTGAAGAGCGGGATCACGACGGAGATATCCATCGGGAATGATGCGAATCGATGAGTTCGATGAATCCGCGATAGCGTTGATCGACTTCCTCCCACGTTAATTGCAAGAGTCGATCGAGCGAGAATTTTTCGACCACGTAGGAAGCGAGCACGGTTCCGTAAACAACCCCCGTGCGCAGGACGGTTTCCGTCAGTCTGCCGTGACGCGCGAGAAATCCCATCAGACCGCCCGCAAACGTGTCGCCGGCGCCGGTGGGATCGATAACCTCTTCGAGCGGCCATGCGGGTACCGCGAACATCCCTTCACGCGAGAACTGCAGGACGCCATATTCGCCGCGCTTCACCAATACGGTCTTGGGCCCCATCTTGAGAATCGCCCTTCCCGCCTTGACCAGGTTGTGCTCGCCGCTTAGCAGACGCGCTTCTTCATCATTGATGGTCAGGATATCGAGCTTGCCGAGAAGCTTGGTCAGCGCGGCGCGCGCGTTGTTGATCCAGAAGTCCATCGTATCCGCAGCGACCACCTTGGGGCTGCGGACTTGTGATACGACCCAGTATTGAAGCTCGGGAGAGATGTTCGCGAGAAACAGGAAATCGCTGCGCTCCTGATCGGGGAGCAGCTTCGGTTGAAATCCCTCGAAGACGTTGAGCGAGAGCTTGATCGTGTCGCGCCGATTCATGTCCTCATGATAGCGCCCGTGCCATCGAAAGGTTTCGCCGTCGCGACGCTCGAGGCCGCGAATGTCGATATTACGATCGGTGAATACGCGCTCGTGCTCGGGTCGAAAATCCTTCCCTACAACCGCGACGATGCTTACCGGGGCGAAGAAACGCGCCGCCACGGCGAAATAGCTGGCAGCTCCGCCGAGAGCGTCTTTTGCGCCGCCATGATCGGTTTCGACGGTGTCGTAGGCAACCGATCCAACCACAACGATGCTCATACTTTCGGATTATCCTTTTGGGGTCTTATGCGAGATTTCGATCGCAAATGTCTCTATTGAGCGTCGACCTTTACGTATTTTCCGATGATCGGCGCCAGGTCGGATAGACGGCGCGGAGGAATCACCGAGTAATCTGTTACGATCGCGCCTTTGAGCGCGCTCGAGCATCCGCACGTCCGCTCGCGCCCTCCTATCGAGGTGGCCAATTGCGCGACGGCCTTCTGCGCGAGTTGGACGTTGAGCTTCATTACGCGCAGGATCTCGCCGATATCGACCGCGGCGACGGTCTCATGCCAGCAGTCGTAATCGGTTACGAGCACGAGGGTCGCGTAACAAAGCTCGGCTTCTCGGGCGAGGCGCGCCTCCTGCATCGCGGTCATCGAAATTACGTCCGCGCCCCACGAGCGAAACAGTTTTGACTCGGCAACCGTCGAGAACTGCGGACCCTCGATGCATAGGTACGTTCCGCCTTCCTGCACAGTCGCGCCGACGGTGCGTGCGGCCTCGACCATATCTTTGCTCAATGCCGGGCATACCGGGTCGGCAAGCGATACGTGGGCAACGATCCCCTCTCCGAAAAAGGTCATCGGTCGTTTGATCGTTCGATCGATAAACTGGTCCGGAACAACGAGATCGCCAGGCTTGATTTCGTCGCGCATGCTGCCTGCCGTGCTGACCGAGAGAAGCTGCTGCACGCCGAGCCTCTTCATCCCGTAGATGTTGGCGCGGAAATTTATCTCGGACGGCATGATACGATGGCCGCGTCCGTGACGTGAGAGAAACACCACTTCAGTGTCGCCGATCGTTCCGACGTAAAAAGGGTCCGACGGAGGCCCGAACGGAGTCGCAATTTCCACTTGCTCAACGTTGCCGATCCCACCCATCTGGTAGAATCCGCTGCCGCCGATCACACCAAGAATTGTCTTCGCCATGAATCGCTTTGGACTCGCCGGGTTAATCGATGGATCGCGAGAAGCTGCCTGCGGACATCACGCGGCACGGCGCTTTGCGTAGAGCTGTCCGCATGCCGCTGCTATATCCCCGCCCCTGCTCTCGCGAATCGTTGCGGTCAGGTTACCGTGAGCAAGGATGGCTTGAAAGGCCTCGACGGCGGGGCGAGGGCTTGGCTCGAAACCCGCGCCGTCGAACGGGTTGAAGAAAATCAGGTTGACCTTGGCCTTGTGCGGCGAGAGCAGTTTGACCAGGCGCTTTGCGTCGTCGCGCGAGTCGTTGACCCCGCGCAGCATCACGTATTCGAACGTGATTCGGTCACGCTGTTTGATGGGCAGACGGCGGCACGCGTCAAGCAGCCTCGCGAGCGGATAACGCCTGTTGATAGGGGCAAGCCGGTTGCGAAGTTCGTCGGTCGTGGCATGAAGCGACACCGCGAGACGGACGGGAATATCGTGGAGCAGACGCTCCATCATTGGAACGATGCCGACGGTAGAGACGGTGATACGCCGGGGCGAAATCGCCATCCCCCAGGGCGCGGTCATGATCTGAAGCGTCTTGAGCAATCGCGGATAATTGGCGAGCGGCTCGCCCATCCCCATAAAAACGTAATTGCTAAGTTCCTCGCCCTCGGCCAGTTCGCGGCGCGCGAGGAAAATCTGCGAGAGCATCTCGCCAACGCTCAGATTGCGCCGCAAGTTCATGCGTGCAGTCGCGCAAAACTCACACGCCATCGCGCATCCCGCCTGACTTGAAGTACACAATGTCACGCGCTCGCCGCTCGGGATGATTACCGTCTCGATTGCCTCGCCGTCGCCAAGGCCGACGAGCAGCTTTCGGGTGCCATCGGACGAGCGCGCAACGGTAGAAACGACGCCCGAACCAATCTTAAAGCGAACCTTGAGGTGTTCGCGAAGCTCGCGCGGTAAGTCGAGCATCGCGTCAAACGAAAACGCACCGCGCGCGTAGAGCCATCCTGCGATCTGGCGGGCGCGAAACACGCGCTCCCCCGCTTCTGCCACAACCGCTTCCAGTTCATCGAGCGCCATCCCGCGAACGTCGGGAAGCGACGTGCTTTGGACGTCGTTGCCAAGCGGCGGAGAAATGCTTTCGGATTGGGAATGCAAAACAGAGCGATTTTATCACGAAATTCGACGCGAGCGAGTCGAACCTTCGGCTAAAACAAACGGGCGTCGCCGAAACGACGCCCGTCGGATTTGTAAGTTAGCCCACCTAGGCCAGGTCGGTGCCTCGGAAGAAAAACGCGACCTCGCGAGCGGCGGTCTCGGGAGCGTCCGAGCCGTGCGACGCGTTCTTTTCGACATCCTGACCGAAGTCGCGCCGAATCGTGCCCGGGTCGGCTTTCTTAGGATCGGTCGCACCCATCAGGTCGCGCCATCGCTTGATAGCACCCTCGCCTTCGAGCGCCATCACAACGACGGGTCCAGACGTCATGTAGTCGCACAGCGAGTTGTAGAACGGACGCTCCTTATGAACGTCATAGAAGCGCTCAGCATCGGCGCGGGTGAGGCGAATCAGTCGCGCGCCACGGACTTTAAGGCCGCTGGCCTCGATTCGCTTGATGATGTCTCCGATATGGCCGCGTGCGACCGCGTCGGGTTTGACAATCGCGAGCGTCATTTCCATCACGCACGCTCCTC
>DASPQU010000427.1:0-2980 GCA_035624805.1 Binataceae bacterium (SeqCode)
GCCCAGCCATCTTGTCGATATCGACGACCCCGTAGACCATCCGCTTCGCGGCCTGAACATAGCTGTTACCGGGGCCGACAATCTTATCGACCTGCGTGATCGTCTTTGTGCCGTAGGCGAGCGCCGCGACCGCTTGCGCTCCGCCGACGCGATAAAACTCGCTAACACCCGCGATCGCCGCGGCAGCCATGACGGCCTTGCGCTCGCCCTCGGGCGACGGCGGCGCGACCATCACGATTTCGCTGACGCCGGCGACCCGCGCGGGAATCGCGTTCATCAGGACCGTTGACGGATACGCACCGAGCCCGCCGGGAACGTAGATACCAACGCGCCGCAGCGGTCGGACCATCTGGCCGAGCCAGATACCCAGCGCGTCGCGATACATGAACGGTCGCTCCACCGTCCGACGATGGTAATCCGTGATACGCCGCGCGGCAGTTTTCAGGGCGGCACGCTCGGCAGGGGCAATCTCGTCGAGAGCGGACTTCATTTCCGCGGGCGTGACGCGCAGACTTTTCCGCGTTAGCTCGACGCGATCAAATTGCTGCGTGTAATCGATCAAGGCAGCGTCGCCGCGCTTGCGAACGTCGGCGATTATCTTTGCGACGGATTCGTCGACACTCGCATCGCTGCCGCCTCGCCGCGCGAGGATCGCGTCGAGGAAGCGCCGAAATTCCGCGCTCGCGGATTTGAGGACGCGCACCTTCATTGCAAACGCTCGCTGATGCGTTCCACGCGCGCGCCCAGCGCGGACAGCTTATTGTCGAGCGCCTCATAGCCGCGATCGAGATGATAAACTCTGCTGACCTCGGTCGAGTTTTCCGCCGCGAGGCCCGCAATTATCAGCCCCATGCTTGCACGCAGGTCCGTCGCCATCACGGGCGCGCCCTGCAAACGTGACATCCCGCGAACGACGGCAGTCGGTCCCTTCATGACGATGTCAGCGCCCATCCGCAGCAGTTCCGGCGCATGCATGAATCGATTTTCGAAAATCGTTTCAGTGATCACCGAAGTGCCGACAGCCTGCGTCAGCAGCGCCATCATCTGCGCCTGCAAATCGGTCGGAAATCCCGGATAGGGAAGCGTGCGAACCTCAACCGGCTTGAGCGCGCCGGAGGTCGAGACACGAATCCCGCCGTTTTCGGTTCGCACCGTCACGCCGGCCTCGCGAAGCTTGGCGCTTACAGCTTCGAGATGATCGGCGGACGCGTTGCTCAGCGTCACGTCGCCACCAGTGATCGCGGCGGCGATCATGAGCGAGCCGGCTTCGATTCGATCCGGAATCACGGTGTGCTGCGCGCTGTGTAGTTTATCGACGCCCTCGATTTCGATCACATGAGTGCCCGCGCCGGAGATTTTCGCGCCCATCGCGCCAAGACACTTCGCGAGGTCCTGCACCTCGGGCTCGCGCGCGGCGTTCTCGATCGTGGTGCGACCCCGTGCGCGAACCGCCGCCATCAGAATATTCTCCGTCGCGCCCACGCTCGGATTGTCGAGCCAGATACGCGCGCCGCGAAGCCCGTCGCAATGAGCCTCGACGTATCCCGCGCGAAGCTGGATTTTCGCGCCGAGCGAGCGCAAACCCGCGATATGCAGGTTCACCGGACGCGCGCCGATCGCACATCCGCCGGGCGTCGAAACTCGCGCGCTTCCGGTGCGGGCGAGCAGTGGACCAAGCACGAAGAACGAGGCGCGCATTGTCTTGACGAGATCGTAGGGTGCTTCGTGCGAGGTAACTCGGGACGCCTTAAGCTCGATTTCGTGATCACCAGTCCATCGACTGTCGACGCCGAGCCGCGACAGCAGATCCAGGGCGGTACGGACATCGCGCAGGCGCGGGACGTTTCGAATCGCAATCGGCTCGTCCGTAAGCAGCGCCGCCATTAGAATCGGGAGCGTCGCGTTCTTGCTGCCGCTGACCCCGACGACGCCGGAGAGCGGGGCGCCTCCGCGGATGATCATCCTGTCCATCAGGAATTGAGGCCTGAGGCGCGGACGACGCGCGGAATTCCGGAGAGATCATTGAGGGAGGCGACGTTTCGGAAACCCGCCCGTGTGAACATCGCCGCGACCACGTCCGCCTGTCCGACGCCTACTTCGAACGCAACGATTGCGTCGCCCGCGAGATAGCGTCGGCAATCGGGAATCATTTTTCGATAAAAATCCAGCCCGTCTTCGCCGCCGTCGAGAGCGCGACGCGGTTCGTAGAGTCGCACTTCGGGCGCAAGGCTATCCATATCGCGGCTCGGCACGTAAGGAGGATTCGAGAGGATGACATCGAACAAGTGCATCCTGAAAGGGAACAGATCGGCTCGGACGAATTCGATCCGATCGGCGCATCGATGCGTCGTCGCATTGGCGCGCGCGATCGCGAGCGAATGTTCGCTTATGTCCGTGGCGACAATTCGCGCTTCCGGCGCGTTCGCCGCAATCGCTACCGCAATCGCGCCGCTGCCGGTTCCAATATCAAGCACGCGAGCGTTCGGATTTCGTGCGACAAACTCCAGCGCCTGATCGACAAGCAACTCGGTCTCGGGCCGTGGGATAAGAACTTCAGGCGTGACCGCGAATTCCATCGAGTAAAATTCGCGCACGCCGAGGATGTATGCCAGCGGCTCGCGAGCGATTCGCCGCGCAAGCATCGCCTCGAATCGCCCGATAGCTGCCGCATCAGGAGCGACGACTCTCGTGAGAAGCTCCGCGCGCGAGGCAGCGCGTGCTGCTGCCAACATCAGCTCCGCGTCGAGGCGCGCGTCGTCGATACCGGCGCGCTCCAACAACGATACTGCACGGCTGAGAACATCGCCCAATGCCGAAACTTCCTCCTGGTGAAACATGGATCAACGGCTCAGGCGCTAAGAGCCTGCGCCTGCTCCTGGGTGGCGAGCGCATCGATCACGGGATCGATGGCGCCGTCGAGAAACTGGTCAAGCTGATGAATCGTGAGGTTCACGCGATGGTCGGTGACGCGCGACTGCGG
>DASPQU010000428.1:0-4600 GCA_035624805.1 Binataceae bacterium (SeqCode)
TCAGATAAGAGGGAAATTCGATCTTGTCGTTTCGAATATCCTGTCGAAGGTTTTGATCGCGCTTGCGCCCGACCTCAAACGCCGCGTCGCGGCTCATGGAACTCTCGTCCTCGGCGGGATTCTCGCCCGCGAAGCACGGGCGGTCGCCGCGCACTATTGCGAATTTGATCTCGCATCGAAGCGAATCGATCGCGGATGGGCGACGATGGTGTTCGAGAGATGAGTCGTCCGCCGCGCTTCGCGATACGAGAGCGACCTGACGATGCCGGCGTCGCAATCGTCGACGGGTCGGAGTTTCACCATCTGCACGACGTAACCCGGCTGCGAGCGGGAGACGAAATCGCGCTAATCGGACCGGACGGCGTCGAATATGTGGGGACGATTGAACAATGCGATGGCGGTCGCGCGATCGTTCGCGTATCGAAAAGTGTCGCGCCCGCCTCCCCCGTATCGATCATATTGGCGCAAGCGATTATCAAGGGCCCGCGGATGGATTTCATCGTTGAAAAGGCCGCGGAACTCGGCGCGACAGAATTGTGGCCGATCCTGTGCGCGCGAGGCGTAGCACGCGCTCCAGGAGCGGAGCGGCTCAAACGATGGCGCAGGATTGCACTGTCCGCCGCCAAGCAAAGCCTTGCGCCGGTTTCGATGCTCGTCCGTGGGCCGACGCAGTTTGCTGACTTGATTCGCGCAACACCGCGCGACACGCTCGCTGTAATCCTTACGATGGGAGCCCAGCCGATCGCCGGTCTGATCAAGCAATCGCGCCCACACGCGACCCTGATAGCGTGCGGTCCGGAGGGTGATTTTGCGTCCGATGAACTCGGGATGGCCGCGGACGCAGGGTTTCATCCCGCGGGGCTCGGCCCGAATCGGTTGCGCAGCGAGACTGCCGGGATGGCGGCGCTGGCGATAGTGCGCGGCGCAGTGGACGAGAACACTCAGGAGAGATGAATGTGGCGTACAGATTTCTGTTCGTAATGGATCCGCTCGAACGCGTGCTCCCTGACAAGGACACCACGTTCGCCTTCATGCTTGAAGCTGTCGCCCGCGGACACGAGGTTTACTTCGCCGAATTGCGCAATCTGTATACGCGTGGACATCAAGGGTTCGCTTTCGCACGGCGATGCGAGGTCGCGCGCGCTCTCCCGCACTACCGTTTTCTCGACGAGGGGGCGGACTACGCGTTCGAGCATTTCCATACGATTTTCATGCGCAAGGATCCGCCGGTCGACGCGCAATATATGTACGCGGCGATGCTGCTCGGTCTCGCCGATTCGCGCCGCACCTTTGTGATCAACAGTCCCGCAGGCGTGATCCTAGCGAACGAGAAGCTCTATCAGCTCAATTTTCCGGAGGCGATCCCGCCGACGCTGGTAACTTACGAAGCCGCGCGTCTGCGGAAATTCATGATGGAACAAGGGGGGCAGATGATCGTAAAGCCGCTCGGCGGGCACGGCGGCGAAGGCGTATTCCTGGTGGGCGTAGGCGATCGCAACCTCGGCGCGATACTCGAAACAGTGACGCGTTTCGAATCGCAGCCGATCATGGCGCAGCGCTACATCCCCGAGGTTCGCGGCGGCGACAAGCGCCTGATCGTTCTCGACGGTCAACCGATCGGAGCGACACTTCGCGTGCCTCGCGACGACGAGCATCGCGGCAATATCCACGTCGGCGGCACGACGATCCAGGCGCAGATTACGCCGCGAGATCGCGAGATCTGCCGCATCCTGCGTCCGCGGCTCCATCATGACGGGCTCTATTTCGTGGGCCTCGACATCATCGGCGACTACCTGACCGAGGTGAACGTGACGAGCCCCACGGGTGTGCAGGAAATCGATCGGTTGGACAGCGTAAATCTCGAAGCGAAGGTTATCGACTTCGTCGAGGCGCGCGTCGGAGCGCTCAGCCGATGAAGGGTTGCAACGCGTCGCCGGGATCGGTACGAATTTAGGTTCTCGCGGCGTCAGGCGATCTGCATACGGTGGGCAGGTAGCTCAGTCGGTAGAGCAAGGGACTGAAAATCCCTGTGTCGAGTGTTCAATTCACTCCCTGCCCACCAACCCGAGAGCCGCAACCTCCGACTGCATTCGTGGTAGTCGCTGTTGCGTTCAACGATTTCTGCACCCGTCGCTTTTACCCGATCGTCGAGCGCGCGCAAATCGGACCTGCGAGCCACGGCCTTCTCGTGAATGCGAGCCACTTGTTGAGCTGGTCTCGCAAAAAGCCTCTTGAATCCTTGCCCTTATCGATTCCAGCGGGCTAATTTTATTTTGCGGCCGTTGGACTTCATGTCTGAGGAAAACCTGTATTTATGTTTGAAGCGGGGCTTGAGGGGCGGTTCGAATTAACCGCCGCGTCGATCGACGAACATGCTCCTGCAAACGCTCCAGGCGTCTTCGCGCTAAGCGACGCAGCAGCCGCTGACGGCGCTTCGGCTATCAAATACGTGGGCCGCTCGGATAACGACGTGGCCGCGGCGCTGAAATCCTGGATCGGGCGCTATAGGTATTTCGGATTCGTTTATTGCCTGAATGCGGCCCGCGCATATGCAAAGGAGTGCGAACTGTTTCATCAGTTCCATCCTACCGACAATTCGGCTCATCCCTTAAAATCCGATTCCACCTCGAAATGCTCGCGGTGCGGCGCTTAGTCATGTTCATTGTTGCCGTTGCTCGCGCATCGTAACAGATCGCGCACGTCATTGAGCGCGATCGTGTATCCGTAATGCCAGTACGCGCGCTCACGCGTTCCCTCGACGTTCCGTAACTGCTCATCGCGGCATCGACTATCGATATCGCGCAGCCAGCTCTCGATCCCGTCCGCTCTTTCTCTGAACCGCGCACAGATCTTCTCCAGTTGGTGCAGTTCCATGCCCTTATGCGATTGGCAAGTAATGTGCCGCTGGAAGTTGCGCAAAAAAGAGAGCTACTCGCTTGGGAGGGAAGTAAGAATTACAAGGTGCAAAAATGTGTATAAGGGGCGAAACCAGGCCTGCTTTGTGCGCCTACGGTTGGTTCTCATTAACGCAGCAGGTCTCAATCTCGCGATGTGCCTCGTCAGCGTCGATTGGATTCAGATGCGGATGCCCTGACAACACGCCCCATCCGAATTCCTCGCGAATGTAATAGCTGCGCGGCTCGGCGTGAATCTCAACTTCGTCGCTGGTTTCGCCGGACACGTTGCATATCACTGTTCCGGCGGCCGGCGTAAACGCATGATATCCGCCGGGTCCTATTGCCGCCGATTCGTCACCGCATCTTACCGCCGGTCGCAAAAGCGAACTTCCATAGTGGTATGGGCGGTACACGTAGATGACGGCGCGCTCCGGCGGCGGTTGCACTCGCTGGAACGCGCTACCCTGCACGGCACATCCTGATCCGAAAAGCGTCGCGATCAGCAAGAGCCGCAGCAAACCAAACGGTCGACTCATTCCGTACCTGATGATGCCGAGATTTGGGCGAGGACGTGGGCTTGGTCGCGATGCACTTGCGCGTCGATTTCTTTGCGCACGGCGTCGCGCGCCTCGCGCTCGACCTCGCGATGGGTCGGCTCGGAATAGAGGCTGTACTTGCTCGAAACCGATACCTTCGCGGTGTAGTCGCCGAGGACTCGAGCGCCGTCAGCGATCGAAAAGGATGCGAACGCGGTCACTTCATATTCTCCAAGCGACGCGCCCGCATAAGTCGCGGGATTCAGCGCCGAGATAATCAGCGGCGTGTGATGCTCGTCGTGAGTGAGATCCTCGCGATAGGAAAATTGCAGCGGGGACGAATCTGAGAGCGAAGCCCGCACCGAGGGCGGCAGCTCATCCGGATCGCCCTGCACGAGACGCCCCTTGTATGGCAGCGGCCCGGCATTCGAGGAATCGCCGGCCGGCGATACGGATGTGGTTTGCCCTTGGAATGCAGCGCTCGATTGAAGCGCTGGCGAATTCATCGCAGCGCAGGCGCTCAGCGATGTCGCTAATGCCATTGCTGTGATCGTCTTGATGGATATCATCGCAAACGCCATCGCTGCGGGCGCGTGCAGGCGTTCACGTACAACGGATGGCGCGGAGATCCGTCAGCGTTAACGCCCAGCCGATATATCTTCGCGCGCGCAAGAAGCCGTGTCACGTCCGCTGCGCGACCGCCAAGGGCGCCATGCGTTCCCCACGCGACGATGACGCGCTCGGCGCGTGAGACTGCGTCCACAATCGCGTCGTCGTTACGCGGACCCACGGAATCGTCGCCGCGCTTCTCGGCCTCGTACAAAATTCGCGGCGATGTCGCACGCATCGCGAACAGGTTGCATATGTCGACCGCCCCGTAGCCCCAGTCGCGCGCGAAGCCGACGCAGCGCCGGATCGTGGGATCGAGTCTGAATTCATCGGCAGTGCTCGGATTGAGCATGATGAACAAGCAACGCCGCGATGGATCGCCCCACGCGCGCCATAGCCTGTATCGGTAGACGCGATCTGCATCGAAAATCGCTCCGGCAGGTGAATCGAGAGTCATTGTTCGGCGGCGTGTCGATCAGTCCTCTTGAGGACCGACCGGATTGAAGCGCAGTTCTGCGATCCTTAGCTTCGTAACCGCGGCCTTCATGCTCACGACCG
>DASPQU010000429.1:0-2780 GCA_035624805.1 Binataceae bacterium (SeqCode)
GCGCGCATCGTCGCCGGCATCCGAATCACCGCCGATGTCGCCTGCGAACCGAGTATGCGCGAGAGTAGCCCGGGACGCGGCGGAAGCTCCATGAACGTGACTTTCTGTTCCGGCGTCAGCTTGGCGAGCTTGCGTGCTTCGCCGAGCGCCGTTTCGAAACCGCCAAGCGTATCCACGAGCTTGACCGTGAGCGCCTGCTCGCCCGTCCAGACGCGGCCCTGAGCGATTGCGTCGACGTCCTCGACGCTCATATGGCGGCTCTTGGCGACGATGCGCAGGAAGTGCTGATAGGTGTCGCCCAGCATCCGATCCTGAAAGATCTTCATCTGATCGGGCGTGAAGTCCGCGAATTCGTCGAACATCTCGACGTTGTCGCCGCGGGTAATTGCTCCCGAGTTCAAATGGATCTTCTTGGTTGCGGGCTCGACGTTGAATTTGCCGCCCAGCACGCCGATCGATCCGGTAATTGTTCCCGGCTCCGCGATCATCTTCGCCGCCGGCGTAGATACCCAGTATCCGCCCGACGCCGCATAGCCGGACATGCTTACCACGATCGGCTTCTTGTCCGAGGTCAACTCTGCCGCGCGTCGAATCAACTCCGATCCGAGCGCGGAACCGCCGGGCGAATTGATGCGAAAGATGATCGCGCGCACGGACTCATCCTCGCGCGCCTTGTCGAACGCGTCGCTCAGATCATCGGACGTCACCACTTCGGTCCCCGTCAGCCCTACGCCCTCGCCCTCGCCGCGCTGGATTTCGCCGTCGCAGTAAATCACGGCGATGCGATCCTTTACGCCCCACGACGACAGCATCCGCGGACGCGCGTAGTCCGTAAAGTCCACCATCGCGTGCTTCGTCCCCCCCTGATTCTTCATCCGATCGGTGAACTGGTCCTCGTACTCGATTCGATCGACGAGCTTTGCCTTCAGCCCGTCACCGGCGCTCAACGGAGCCTGATTGATGAGCTCGTGGATCTTGTCGGTCCCGAGTCCCCGCTCGGAAGAAATCGCCGCGACGATCTGATCGTACATGCTGCCGATCAGCGATTCGTCCTCTTCTCGCTGCGCGGGAGTGAAATCCTTCTCAGTGAAAATGTTGCCGGCGCTCTTGTATTTGCCGAACGCGCCGAAGTTCGGGCGTATTCCGATCCAATCAAGGGTCCCTCGCGCGAACACCTCTCGAATCCCGACGCCCACGACGTTCAGCTCGCCGTCGGGCATGATCGATACGTCGCCCGTCGAAGCGGCCACGATATAAGGCAGATTACCCGAGCTGAACTCGCCGGCGGTTTCGATATACGCGCACGCCCACTTGCCGTGCTTGCGGAACCCCTTCACCAGCCCGATGATTTCCTGCGCCTGGCCGAGTTCCATATCGGGATCGATCACCTTGATCGCCAGCCCCGCGATGCGCGGATCCTCCGCGGCGCGGTCGATCGCCGATCGCAACGTCGTGAGCGGCGTTTCGCGCTGCGATGCGAGCCCGAGCAGGCCCGGAGTCGCGCGCTCGACCACGGGGCCTTTGAGCGTCACCACCAGCACCGAGCCGGTCTCGACGCGATGTTGGATGTAGTCGGACACGAGCATCAGGACAAAGATGATGACCAGTGTCACGATCGCGCGCAGCAGCCATCGGAAGAAGCGTCGTATCATCGGTTGTCCTCCAGTACGTCGAAGCCCTGCAAGAGCGGAGCGCGCATAAATCCCCGAGCGCCCGACATCCAGACAACCATATCGCGTCCCGCCGGCCAAATCTTCTTCTCACAGATTTTCGCGCGCTCCGATGTCGCGCGGTTTACTGACCTTCCTCGGTCCCCGGGTTTGTCTGGCGTTGCGCCTGCGCGCCCGAATACGGATAAGAGATCGTGCGCGCTGCGAATCTACCCGGATCGCGTGATAATGCGCCCGGGCTGCTGATGCATCAGCAGCCCGTCGGTGCGATTCACTATCGGATAATAGTTCTCTCGTTCCTCGGCTGGATATTCGATTTCTATGACCTGATCATCTACTCGTTCATGCTCGTGCCGATCGCGCGCGACCTCGGGCTGAGTCAGATGCAGTCGTCCCTGCTGCTCGGGACATCGTTCCTAATGACGGCGATTGGCGGCGTAGGATTCGGCATCCTCGGCGATCGTTTCGGACGCAAACCCGTGATGGTCGCGACGGTCACGATTTACGCGGCAGGCACGCTGATGTGCGCGACCGCATATTCGCTCGCGACGCTGATTCTGTGGCGATCGGTCGCAGGCCTCGGAATCGGCGGCGGATGGGCTAGCGGGCAGGCGCTCATAGCCGAGAGCATGCCGGCGCGCCGTCGCGCACGTTACGCGGGATACGTCCAGACCGGGTCGCCGCTCGGCGTTTTGCTGGCGGCGGCGGTGTCTGGCTATATCGCGCCGCACATCGGATGGCGATGGGTATTCGCACTGTCAGCCGCGCCCGCCTTTGCTGTCGCGTTCGCGCAGTGGCGGATGCTGCCGGAGAGCGACGTATGGAGGCAGGGCGGCGGCAAGACCTCGATGCTTAGCGCCGAGGACGTCGAAGCGATTCGCCGTCATGCCCGAATCATCGCGCTGCTCTTCGGATGGCTCCTGCTCAACTCCGAAGCCTTCTGGTTCACGTATAGCTGGATGCCTGGTTACCTGGAGACGCAGCGCGGGCTTTCGGCTCGCGAGAGCGGCGCGCTGATGATCTTCATGCAATGCGGCGGAGTCGTAGGCTACGCGATCTTCGGTTTTCTCGCGGATCGATTCGGGCGGCGTCCGATGTTCTGTCTGTTCG
>DASPQU010000430.1:0-6194 GCA_035624805.1 Binataceae bacterium (SeqCode)
CGGAGAGGCGGCTCCGGGCGTCCGCTCCACGATGGGAGTGGTGGTACCGAGTCCAAATCCGAAAGCGGTGCAGGCTGTCCAGCCGATCGTCCTCGACTACCGGGCGCGGATGGCCGAAATCGTCGAGCACGCGCGATTGCCTCATGACCTTGCGGCCTCAGGCCTCGAGGCGAGGAAGGAAGCCCCCGTTGGTGTTTCTTCAGGGCCGAAGAAACCCGCGCTCGAGCGGGTGTTCAAACCAATGGGTTATAACTGCCGCGGCAGTACGGGAGCCTTCACCTTAACTCGTCGAACTGCGGCGAATTTGACTGCGGAACTGCATCTGGATTGTGGAACCTGGAGCAACAGCCTGCTCGCGATGTTTCGCGTGTTCGGAGCAGGCTTCAAGGCCACGCTCTTTCTTCCGGTAAGCGCGAAAGCAATTCCCCAGGCGCAGTATCCGATCGGAAACGCAGAGCGATGGGAGAAGATCGTCGAGAACCTAGGAGCGCTCGTGGCAGAGCTCGACCGGACGTTCGTACCCGAAATCGAACGCGCGGCCGGCCCGTCACCCGAATGGTATCGCCCCGAGAGTTAGGGAAGCTCGGCGCAAGTGCTCGTCAGCACCCCCTTTCCTCGCCTTCCCCGCATCGCAACGCGAAAAGTGTTACTTTTGCTGCCGGTCTATTCTGTTACCTATCTTGCCGGTTCGTACCGAGGGGGGTGCAGTTACTTATGCAGGGGTTCCGAAGTGGACTGAGTTTGAAATTCGGTTGCAGAAGTCGAACCGTTTCTTAGCCCGCGCGGCACGAGCGCTATGTCTGTGGTTCCTGCGCGTCTGCGTTTTCGAACGGTGACCTTGCATGGTCCAGGGCCGACCGAAGCCTCATACTGTCTGAAGAAGACGCGCGACACGCGCGACCTATGCGCTCGAAGCTGACGACCCTACCCCGGACTTAGATTATTGCGGCTGGATCGAAATCGGGGCCGCCTAGGTAGATCACGCGGCCTTCTTCGGGGGAGCGTTCGCGAAGCCATCGCGCGACGATCTGCATCGGCTCCAGTTCGTCGCGCGCAACAGGCCGCTCGCGATAACGATCGAAGTTCTCCCGCACGAACGCAGCGATCGATTCGCTCGCCTCGGGCGAATCGATTTCACGCGACATCGCCAGCCGCCCGGATAACACGACGTGCGCGACGCGGTCGCCGGGCGCGCCCGTTACGATCACCAGATTATTCTCGGTCACGACCTGGCTTAGACGGCTCGCACGCGAGGCGAACGTAACCAGCGCCTCGAGATCGCGATGGCGCCGATTCGCTTCTTCGAAACGCATCGCCCTCGCCGCCTGTTCGCGCGCGCGCGACAGTTCGCCCAGAAGCGATCCGCTCCGTCCGCGCAGAAACCCAAGCGTCCGATTCACTCGCGATGCGTACTCGTCGGCGTCGATGCTCCCGTTGCAGGGCGCAGCACAGTGTCCCATCTGGCCGTACATGCACACGGAGAAATCGGGATCGGGCGCGAGCTTTTCGCTGCAGGTCCGCAGTCCGACCATCCTCGACAGCGCACGCGCGGAATTATCGATACTTCGTTTGCCGATAAACGGGCCGAGTTGCATCACGCCGCGACGGGCCGAAAGCTTCTGCGTCACGACGAGGCGCGGGAACTCGTCCATCATGTCGATACGCACGAAATACGCCGGCGCGGCGCTCTTGAGCATCCGATTGTACGGCGGCTTGAGCTCGCGAATCAGGCGCGCCTCTTCCAAGGCGGCCTCGAGGGACGAGCGCGTGACGCGCGTTTCGATCTTCCATACATGGCGAATCAGATCCGCGGTCTTGGCGCTCACGGTCGAATTGAAATAGGAGCCGACGCGATCCTTAAGCCTGCGCGCCTTGCCGATATAGAGAAGATCGCCGCGCTCGTTGCGCATCATGTATACGCCCGGCGACGCGGGAATCGCCGCGATCTCCTCGGGCGGCACGTGACGTTCGATGCGGCGTCCGGCGGCGCCCCGCTGATGGTCATCGATCAGGCGATCGAGACGCGTGATTCCCATCTGCTGCGCGATATCGAGGAATATCGAAAGCAGTTCGGCGGTCATCCGCGCGTCGCCCCATCCGCGATGCCGCCCTTCGAGCGAAAGCCCGAAATGCTCCGCCAGCGAGTCGAGACGCCGACGTTTGAGCGACGGCACGAATCGACGAGCCATCCGAATCGTGCACAGGACAGGATTCGCGATTCCGAGACCGAAGACTCTGCGGAATTCGAAATCGAGAAATCCAAAATCAAACGCCGCGTTATGCGCGACCATCACCGAATCGCCCATAAACTCGCGAAATCGCGGCAGAACAGACTCGACGGGCGGCGCCTCGCGCACCATCTCGTTGGTGATCGAAGTCAGCCCGCTGATGAATCGCGGAATCGGCCCATGTGGTCGGACTAGAGATTCGAACGAATCGACCATCCGCTTGCCGACCATCCGCCACGCACCAATCTCGATTATCGTTCCGGGACCGGGACGCCCGCCCGTGGTTTCGAGATCGACGACCGTGAATCGCGCATCGTCGAGCGCCACGCGAATCGAATTCGACGCGGCGAGCGACCACAGTCCCGAAGATGAATCAAAATGGAAATTAGGATCTTCGCCGAGGACGGTCGCGACGATACGCGCTCCCAGTTCAGGATCGGAACCGGCGCCGCTCAGGAGCAATCCTACCAGCTCGCTTGCGTCGGCGCCCGCCGGACGCGATTGGAGAAACGCAAACAGCTTCTCCTTTACCGTCGCGCGATACGCGCCTGATTCTCTGACGACCTCGTCTGTCCCCGCCCCCACAATCCTGACCTCGCGAAACTTGTAGCAAACAACGGGCGAAAACGACAGCAGCAACTACGATAGCGGACCGACGAAGCGTCCTTTCTCCTTTGGCCTCGAGGTCTTTTCCTCCGTGACTCGATGTGAAATCATTCGATTTAATGCAGAGTTTCTCTCCGCAGTCGCTAACGCGAGGACAGAAAGCAATTCGCGAATTACCAAACGAACCCAAATAGGCAGTTTCAACTCGCGGGCGAGCAGCGATTGTAAAAGTGGCCTGTTATGGTCTACAATTCACTCATAACGGGGAACGATAATGGAGCGTGTGGAACTAACCCGCGATTGTGAAGCCGTCCAGATTCCGGGTGGACTCAAGCGCAAGCTGGAAAAAGGACTCGAGGTCTACATCACGCAGGCTCTCGGCGGGACGTATACCGTTCAAGTGCCGTCGCATGGTGGACTATTCAGGATCGCCGGGAGCGACGCCGACGCGCTCGGTAAATCCGCCGAGGAAACCAAAACGTCGGCAGCCGGCGGCAATCTCGAAGCGATGGTGTGGGAGCAGTTGAAGACCTGCTACGACCCTGAGATCCCTGTTAACATCGTCGATCTCGGACTCGTCTACGGGATGGAGATCTCGAAGCTCGAAAACGGTGGAAATCGCGTTGACGTGAAGATGACGCTGACCGCGCAGGGATGCGGGATGGGAGCATCGATCGCGTACGACGCCCGTCAGAAGTTGAGCTTACTTCCCGGAGTTTCGGAAGCTAATGTAGATTTGGTATGGGATCCTCCGTGGAATCCACAAATGATATCCGCCGAGGGGCGTGAGCGCCTCGGTATAGACTAACCCGCGCCGCCTAATCGATAGCGGGAGGCGGTCCTATCGGACCGCCTCCTTTCTTTTTGCGATGCGGAGTCGATGGCTTATCGGAGGACGATTGGCGCGCATCGCGTTGACACGTATCGTCCTGACCGATATTTAAGATGGTTCCGGTTTGCACATGTACGCAATCGTAAAAACTGGCGGCAAGCAGTACCGCGTCGCTGCGGGCGATCAGATCACGGTCGAGCGCATCGAAGGCGATGTCGGATCAAAAGTTTCCCTGACCGAAGTGCTGGCGATCGGCGGTGAATCGCCGTCGGTCGGCACTCCGACGGTTCCCAATGCGTCTGTGAACGCTAAGATCGTTCAGCAACCGCGTGGCGCCAAGGTGATCGTGTTCAAGAAGAAGCGGCGCAAGAACTATCGCCGCAAGCGCGGGCATCGGCAGGAATTAACCGTTCTCAAGATCGAGGAGATCGCAACCGGCGCGTGAAATCGCGCGCGACGCGACCGTACTCGGTTTTCGTAATTTCGATCCGAATGCGAGAATCAGCTCGCCTCTATCGGGAGACCAACCGTGGCGCATAAAAAAGGACAAGGATCGACGCGCAACGGGCGTGACAGCCCGGGACAACATCGCGGCGTCAAGATTTACGCGGGCGAATCCGTGAAGGCCGGCAACATCCTCGTACGCCAGCTCGGCACGCGAGTGCATCCGGGCGCGAACGTCGGGATGGGTCGCGATTACACGCTTTACGCGCGCATCGATGGAATCGTCAAATATGAATCGTACCGCGGCGACAAGCGCCGAGTGCGAATCGAGCCCGTGGTGAATCCGGAGTCTTCCGAAAGCCGCTAGCTCGCAACGATTGGGAACTCAAAGAAGCGCCGGCACACTCAGTGCGCCGGCCTTTTTCTTTTAAATTCGACTATCCGCGCGGGTCTCTGCACCCCTCCCTGACCGTCCCCCATGGCAAAGAATTGGGGCGGCAATAGGAAGACGCCTAGAGCTCGCGGTCGACCTGTTCGTCGAGAATCACGCCGAGAGCGTCGCGATAGACCGAGGGCTTGAGCGTGGCGAGCAAGTCGCGTGCGCTCTTGACGCGCGCCGCCGCCATCGCGCGCGCCTCGGCGACAATCTCCGGTGAGCGTAATATCGCGAGCACGCGTTGGAACGTGGCATCGTCCGACATCGAGCCGTTTTGGAAAAACGCACGCAACTCAGGATTGCGCGTCATGCCAAGCACGACCGGCAGCGACGGAATTCCGGCGCGTAAATCCGATCCGACCGGCTTGCCGATTTTTTCCTCGGGTCCGACAACATCGAGGATGTCATCAACCATCTGGAACGCCTGCCCGATCGCGTCGCCAAGCTGGCGCATTGCCTCGATAGTGGTTTTCGAAGCTCCAGCGACGTCCGCGGCGGCCAGACCGCCAGCGGCGAACAGCGATGCGGTTTTGCGCTCGATTACTGCGACGTAATCGTCGAGATTTGCGCCGGCGCTGTGGCGGAAACGGCCTTCCATCACTTCGCCTTCCGTAAGCTGGATACATGCGTTGGCCGCCGCGAGTATCAACCGCTCCTCGAAACGGCCGCAAAGCTTGAAAGCGCGGCAGAAAAGATAGTCGCCCGCGATCAATGTTGCGCCGGCGCCGTATCGCGCGAACGCCGACGGCTTGCCGCGACGCAGCATCCCGGCGTCAACGATATCGTCATGGAGCAGCGTGGCCGAGTGAATCAATTCAAGCGCAATCGCCACGTCGATCGCGTCTTCGACATTCTTGTCGTTGCCGCCGCACGCTCGATACGTAAGCAGGATAAATGTCGGACGAAGGCGCTTGCCGCCGCCGTCAACGAGGTAATGACAGATCTCGGCGATGATCGACTCGTTCGAGTCGAGCATCCGCTTCAACTTGGCCTCGGTCGCCGCCAGATCCTTCTCGATCAAGCGAGCGGGATTCATTGGCGCATGCCGTGGCAGGTATGCGTTTGCGCTAGACACGGTTTATCGGAACAAATCCGCTTCCGCCGGGCGAATCAAGACCTTCGCGCTTCCTTCGCACGGCTCGTATTTGTAGCCGCGAATGTGAACCACGGGAATAGCAGCCGCTTTTTCCATCAGCAGTCCGGCCGCACATGCGATCTCATCGGCAATCGCGACCACGGTGTGATGCAGCTCGCGCCCGCCGAGATCATTGGTGCCGCGCAGATCAAGCATCGGATTGATTCCCGCGACGCCGAGACAAATTTCGGTGAGCCCGTCGCGCCAGGGGCGCCCGAACGTATCGGTGATGACGACAGCGCATCGCGCGTTGCACAGATTCCTAAGCCCGTCGCGAATCCTGCGCGCGGAAGCGTCTGGATCCTCGGGAAGCAGGATCGCGCGCTCATCGGCAAGGCTGTTGGATTCATCGACGCCCGCGTTGGCGCACACCCATCCCGGCCCCGTCTCCACGATTAGAACGCCCTTGTCGTTGCGCACGATACGGCTCGTCTGGCGCAGGACGATTTCGACTGCGCGCGGATCCTTTTCCCATCGGGCGGCGTACGCACGCGCGAACGCCGCCGGTTCGAC
>DASPQU010000431.1:0-3440 GCA_035624805.1 Binataceae bacterium (SeqCode)
GATGGCCTCGCCGACGTCCCACGCCTGATTCGCGTCGAGCATCAGCACGCATCGATTTCCGATCACCTCGCGCACCAGAGCGCATCGATGCACGTTCTCGTCGGAATTGCGCCCGACTTTGATTTTGAATCGGCTCCATCCCGCGTCGAGCGCTTCGCGACACAGCGCCCGTACGCGATCGTCGCTGTAGCCCATCCATCCTGCGGACGTGATGTAGGCAGGATATCCGTCGCGCATCATCTCCGCTTCGCGTGCGCCGCGGGTCGCGAGATTGCGCCGGAGAATCTCGGTCGCTTCGACAGGCGTGAGAGCGTCGGTGATGTATCGAAAGTCGATACAGGCGACGATCTCTTCCGGCGACATGTCGGCGACGAGCTTCCATACGGGCTTGCGCTCGACCTTCGCCCACAGGTCCCAGACCGCGTTGACGATCGCAGCGGTCGCCATGTGAATCGCGCCCTTCTCGGGACCGATCCATCGAAGTTGACTCTCTCCCGAAAGTCGTCGCCAGAACTCGGCCATGTTGTCGCGAATCGATTCGAGGGTCAGTCCCTTGACGAACGGCGCCAGAGCGTTAGCCGCCGCGACGCAAATCTCGTTGCCGCGTCCGATCGTGAAGGTGAGGCCGTGACCCGCGAGTCGGTCCGGATGATCGGTGGCGAGAATTACGTATGTCGCGGAGTAGTCGGGATCGGTATGCGTCGCGTCGGAACCCGCGAGCGTTCGCGATGTGGGCGTGCGAATATCGCGAACCGTGACCCCAGTGATGGTATGCGGCATTGACCCCTCCACGATGCGCCCATGCTAGCATCGCGTATTCACGACCGTCGATGACAAACGGGCCGAACAAATTCACCGGACTTCGCCAAAGTTGGCCGCGACCTGCAGCGCCGCAACCAATCGTCGTGATTGGCGCAGGCAGTATCGTTCGCGACGCTCATCTCCCGATCTATCGGCGTTTGGGATTTCCGATCGCCGGCATTTTCGACGTGAATATCGAGGCGGCACACGAAAAGGCCCAGATGTTCGGTATCGAACGCGTGTTCGATTCGATAGCGGAGGCTGCCGCGACTAAGGACTCGATCTTCGACATCGCGATCCCGCCGCAACATATCGAATCGGTTCTGCCCGAGCTTCCACACCGTTCGGCAGTCCTGGTTCAGAAGCCGATGGGCCGCGATCTCGCCCAGGCGCGTCGCATTCTTGAGTTGTCGCGCAAGCGGAATATGACCGCCGCGATGAATTTTCAGCTTCGATTCGCGCCCAACATGCTCGCGCTCAAGGACGCAATCGATCGCGGGATGCTCGGAGAGATTCTCGACATCGAAGTACGAATCCTTCTCCAAACGCCGTGGGAATACTGGGCGTTCCTGAAGGGCGCCCCGCGACTCGAAGTCCTGATGCACTCGATTCACTACCTTGATTTGATTCGTCACCTCATCGGAGAGCCGCGCGGCGCATATTGCCGCGGTGTTCGGCTGCCCGACTTGCCCGATTACGCCGACGTTCGCACCAGTATCATCCTCGATTACGGCGATACCATCCGATGCAGCTTGACCATGAATCACGCGCATCGATTCGGACCTCGCTACGCTCGTTCGCAACTGAAGATCGAAGGCACGCGCGCCGCCGCGATCGCGAAGATGGGCGTCAACCTGAATTATCCGCACGGCGAACCCGACACGCTCGAGTTCGCACCGGTGGGCGGCGAGTGGGAATCCGTCCAACTGCGCGGTTCGTGGTTTCTCGAAGCGTTCGAGGGGCCAATGTCGAACTTGCAAAGATTCGTCGCGGGCGACGATGCGGCGCTCGTGTCGCCGTTCGATGACGCCTGCCGAACGATGGCGCTGGTTGAAGCGTGTTACGAATCAAGCGCCGCCGGCGGCGCCCCGATCGAGCGCGTGGACTAAGCTGGTTGCGTGAGTGACTCGATTGCGAGCGCGGATCTTGCGATTTGCGCGGCCTCGCCGAACGGTGCGTTGACAGCATGAGATTGGGTTGATACCAATCGATCGATCCCGGCCTGAGCCGCCGAATGGCCGGAATCGCTGGAGCGATCGATGGAGCACATCACCGGGTTTCAGCAGTTCGTAACCATCCTGATTCAACCGGACAACATCCCGATCATGGGGATGATGTTTCTGGTCCTGTATTTCACCTACATCGCGCTCAAGCAGGCCCGCAGAAACGATCAACTTATCGCGCGCGGCGAGCGTGATAAGATAGTCGACGAGATGCAGAAGTAACGGCCGGACTGTCGATTACGACGAGACGGAGCTGCGATGCCGTTTACGATAATTGCCGAAGCCTGCACCGGATGCAGCGCCTGCGAAAAGCGATGCCCAACCGGAGCGATCTCCGGAGACCCGAAAAAGGTCTACTTCATCGAAGCTTCGATGTGCATCGATTGCGGCGCCTGCGGTGTTATCTGCCCGGACGAGGCGATAGAGAACAACAAGGGCGTTATAACGCATGTGCTCAAGCGCGCCGAACGTCCGATCGCGATCGTGCATCCGGATAATTGCAACGGATGCGGCGTCTGTATCGATGTCTGTCCGTTCGATTGCATTGCACCAGCACCCGAAAATAGCGCGACCTATCTTGGACGCGTGCAGGTTAACGAAAAAACCTGTGTCGGATGCATGTTGTGCGAGGAGGTATGTGGATGGGACGGGATCTATGTGATGCCGTCCGCGCAGAAGGAAGTATTCCTCGAAGCGTTGGGCTATTCGCCATCCAGCTCGGAGGAAGCTGCCTGACGGCTGCGGGCCGAATATCGGCGCCAGCAAACTCATCATCGGTATTCCGGACCGATCTCGCTGTCCGGTCGCTCGCCCCCTGTTTATTCGCGATTGCGCTCGCGGTTGCCGCCACGCCGGCATACTGCGCTTCCCCGGCTTCAAAATCGCTCGACGCTGAAACATCGTGCGCCGAGATTCGGAGCGCGATCAGAGATCTCGCGACCGCCGAAAAGAACGAAGCCTTCGCGCTTCATCTGATGCAGCCAGGCGATCCTTCGCCGATGGCGGAAGCGCGATTTGTTGTCTTCGAGGACAAGCTCGGAAAGTTGCGCGAAGTCTTGCGCCACGTGCGTCATACCGCCGATCTCGCCGATCAGCAGGTCTCGGAATGCCTCAATTTGGGATTCCGCTCGCTCGCGCAGGGAGAGCAGCTTGATTCGGAGCTCGAGGAATTCGTGCTGAGGCGCGACGGTCAGGCGCTCAACGACGCTGCCGGACTCAGGCCGCTCGAACCGTCGGCGCGGGAGCCTGTTCAGCAACGTCCTGAGCACGCGGAATGAAAATCGCCGCGCACGCGACGAATACCATCGCAAGCTGAGCCCCGAGACTCTGAATCGTCGGGAAAATTCCCAGCGCAGGGATTGTCGGAACATAGTCGACGAAGCTCACGCCAACCCATCCGGCTTCCTGCAGGCTCGC
>DASPQU010000432.1:0-7516 GCA_035624805.1 Binataceae bacterium (SeqCode)
ATCTGCGCTCGATGACCTCGGGTCGCGGATCGTTCGAGGCGCATTTCTCGCACTATGAGGAAGCTCCGCCGCAGGTCACCGAAAAGGTGATCAAGGAAGCGCAGGCCGCGCGCGAAGCCCATAACAAGGAACGCGCCCACGGCTAGCCGCAGATGACATAGGAACCCGGCTCGATGGCGCATATTGCCCGTATACCCGGGTTTAGAAGGCTCCGGCGCTGAGCTAGAATCCTTCAGTTGTTCCCATGGCGCCGTTAGGCAAAGCGCTCGTGATTTTCGGAATCGCGATGGCCGCTCTCGGGCTTATCCTGTGGGCGGGCAGCTCAATTCCGTTCGTCGGACGACTCCCCGGCGATTTCTACATTCGTCGCGGAAATTTCACGTTCTATTTCCCCTTGATGACCTGCATCGTGATCAGCGTACTCTTAAGTCTGCTGTTTGCCCTGATGAGGCGCTGAGCGATGGCGGAGCAGGCGCGAGACATAACTTCGCGACGGGCGGAATTAAAGCGGCGGCGGCGCGAACTTATCGCGGTTGGAATCGCGGCCGTAACGCTGATCGCGTTCGTTTTCGCGCAGACGGAAGTTCCGCCGCTGACCAGGCATACTTCGCTCGGATCGAATCTCGCGGTTATCACGCTCTTCAATCTGAGCTTCCTTCTTCTGGGCTTGCTGCTTTTTCTGGTGGGTCGCAATCTGGCGAAGATTGTTTTCGAACGTCGCCGCGGACTTATCGGATCGAAGTTTCAGTTCCGTCTCGTATTCGGATTTATCGCGGTCGCACTCGTCCCCACTGCGTTCCTGCTTTACGTGGCGGGGGTGTTTCTCAATGCAGACGTCGACAGCTGGTTCAATCCGCAGTACGAACGCGTCCTCGACGACTCGCTGGAGATAGCGAAAACCTACTACCTCAACTCTGCGAACAACGCCGCTCATTTCGCGCGTACGATGGCGGGTGAGATATCCGCGCGCGGACTTTTCGCGCCCGATCGCAGGGCCGACCTGAAGGTCTTTGTCGAGCATCGCCAGCAGGAATACAACCTCGGCACGATCGAGATGTTCTCTGCCGATCGCAAGTTGCTGCTGCTCGCCCTCAGTCCCAAAACGCCGACGGGAATAGGAGTCGCACCCGAGTCGGACATCATCGCTCAGACCCTGAAGGGGCAGCAGGTGACTCGAACGGACCGGCTCGGCAGTGCTGACGTCGTTCGCGGCAGCGCACCGATATACGCCGGACCCGATACCGACGCCGTTGTCGGCGCGATCGTCGTTGACTACTACCTGCCCAAGAGTATCGCCGGCCGCGCCAAGGTCATCTCGCGCACTTCCGAAGATTACTTCCAGATGCACATTCTCAAGGCGCCGATTCTCAACAGCTACATCCTGGCGTTGGCGATGATCGGTCTGGTGGTCGTGATGCTCGCGAGCTGGTTTGGGCTGTTTCTCGCGCGCGGCATCACCGGACCGATCAAACATCTCGCCCAGGGAACGCAGGCCGTTGCGACTGGAAACCTTGACTATCGGATCCCCGCCGTGGGCGATGATGAGATCGGACAGCTGGTCGAATCCTTCAACCGCATGACGGACGATCTTCGCGCGTCGCGCGCGGAACTGGAACGACGCCGGCGCTACACGGAAACCCTGCTTCGCAACGTTTCTGCCGGCGTGGTCGGGCTCAATCGCGACGGACGTGTAACGGCGATCAATCCCTGCGCGGAAGGCATGCTCGGCCTGGTCTCGGACTCTTCATACGGACTTCACTATCGCGATGCGCTCAAGCCCGGACTCGCGCGCGCGGTCGACGACCTTTTGGCGATGCTGCCGTCGGCGCATGAAGCGCGTGCACCCTTCAAATCGGAGGGCGACGGCGTCGCGCAGGATCTCATGATCACCGCATCCAAGCTTGGAGACGAGGCGGAGCTGAGCCTCGGCACGGTGCTGTTTTTCGAGGATGTCAGTCAGATAGCGAAAGTCGAGCGCATGGAGGCGTGGCGCGAAGTCGCGCGCAGGATCGCTCACGAGATCAAAAATCCGCTGACCCCTATCCAGCTTTCCGCCGAGCGATTACGTCGTCAGCTTGGACCACGGCTGGGTGGTGAAGCCGGACTGCTGGAAGAATGCACCAGGACGATCATCAGCGAGGTGCAGGACCTAAAGCATCTCGTCAATGAGTTTTCCGCTTTTGCGCGGATGCCCCATCTGGTGCTCGCCGCGGGCGACCTTAACGCTCTTGCCGCCGAAGTCGTTGCCGGCTTCGAGGCCGCGCATCCGGGCGTCGATTTCCGCCAGCGACTGGAAAAGGAAGTTCCGATGATCGCGCTTGACCGCGATGCGATGAAGCGTGTGATGGTTAACCTGATCGACAACGCGATCTCGGCGGCCGGCACGGTAAATCACAATGGCGAGCGTCCCCGAATTGAGGTGCTCACGTCCCTCGATTCTGCGAACGGCCTGGTCACACTGGAAATCCGCGACAACGGACCCGGTATCGCGCCGGCCCTGCGCTCGCGCATCTTCGAGCCCTACTTTTCGACCAAAGCGACGGGTACGGGTCTGGGACTGGCGATCGTATCGGCCATAATCACCGACCATCATGGATCGGTCCGGATCGCTGACAATCCACCGCGCGGAAGTAGATTCATCCTCGAATTTCCTATAAGAATTGCGGAAATCGCCAAGGCGGCCGGGTGAAACGCCGCGACTTGCCGGCCTTGACGCAACCTCAGATCATTTCTCCCTCGGAGCATTCAACGTGAACGAGACCGTGCTGGTGGTGGATGACGAGGAGCGGATCAGGTCCTCTTTACGCGGGATTCTTAACGATGAAGGTTTCCGCGTCGTCGACACAGGCCGCGCCTCAGGCGTAGTCGAACTGATTGAACGGGAGCGTCCTGCTCTTATTTTGCTGGACGTGTGGATGCCCGAAATCGACGGGATCGAGCTGCTTCGCCAGATAAAGTCCGAACGTCCCGCCCTGCCGGTGATCATGATCTCCGGCCATGCGAATATCCAAAGCGCGGTCGCGGCGACGCGGCTCGGCGCCGCCGATTTTATCGAGAAGCCCTTTTCGGTGAGCGGCCTCCTGGCCGCGATCGCCCGCGTACTCGACGGCGGCAATACAGGCCCTCGGCCCGCCGCAGAGACGACAACGACCGATCAGAACAGATTAACGGCGATCGGTGCGGGCGTGTGCCGGCAGAAGACTATCGCGAAGTCGATCGTCCTGGGGGGGCAGGGGCTTCACAGCGGTCTGAAAACGGGAGTGATCCTTCATCCTGCGCCGCAGGGAACCGGACTGGTGTTCGCGTCGCTCGCAGACGAGGTTCGCATCCCGGTTCGGGTCGAGAACGTCTCCGATACCGGCTACAACACTACGCTCACTGCTGAAGGACGCTCGGTCAGAACCGTAGAGCATCTGATGTCCGCGTTGCACGGATTTGGAATAACCAATCTGCTGATCAAGACGGACGATGAAATCCCGGCGCTAGACGGCTCAGCATCGGAATTCTGCCGCAACATTGCCGAAGCAGGCCTCTGCGAGCAGGACGCGCCTATAGAACCGGTGACCATAAAGTCGCCGGTCGTCATCGGAAAAGAAGAGGGCGGCGGCGCCTTCCTGCGCATCGAACCCGCCGATCGGCTGACGATCGACTACACGCTCGAATATCCGCCGCCGATTGGCCGGCAGAGCGCGCATTTCGAACTCACGTCGCCCGAAGCCTATGCACAAGAGATAGCTCCGGCGCGTACCTTCATCTCAGTGCGCGAGTTCAGAAAATTGTCCGAGATGGGACTCGGATCGGGCGGACGCATCGACAACGTGATTCTCGTTGATGACGAGAAAATCGTGAACACGCAGCTGCGATTCCCCAACGAGTTCGCGCGCCACAAGATTCTCGACATGATGGGCGATCTTTATCTGCTTGGACGACCGGTCCATCTTCGGATAACGGCGCACAAGACCGGCCACTCGCATAATCTCGCGATGACCAAGGCATTGCGCGACGCGGCGAAGTAAACAGCCCGATCGCGGGCGAATTGATGGACCTCTATGGCAAGGTTGCGATTGTGACCGGCGCGGGCCGCCGTGTCGGACGCGTGATCGCGTCCCGATTGGCGGAGCGTGGCGCGACGATCGCGGTCCACTATCGAACGTCGGCCAGCGAGGCCAACGAACTGGTCGATGAAATCGTCCGCACGGGAGGGCAGGGGCGTGCCTTCCCCGCCGATCTTGAAAGCGTGAGCGAGATCGAATCGATGGTCTCGCAGGTCAAGGCGGCTTTCGGCCGTATCGATATCCTCATCAATTGCGCGTCGGTTTTTTATCGCAAACCGCTCGAAGAACTGACCGAGCGCGACTGGGATCTCAACCTCGATACCAATCTTAAGGCGCCGTTCTTCCTGTCGAAGTTCGCCGGGCTTGTGATGCGATCGCAGGGCGCGGGGAAGATCATCAATATCGGCGACTGGGCCGCGATTCGCCCCTACAACAACTATCTGCCGTACACCGTGTCCAAGGCGGGACTCATAGGTCTCACGCGCTCGCTCGCCAAGGCGCTGGCGCCCGAAGTCGAGGTCAATTGCATCGCGATCGGCCCGGTCCTCCCGCCCGACGACTACGACGAGATCGAAACGCAGAAACTTGTCGGCGGGACTCTGCTCAAGAGACTCGGCAGTCCCGAAGATGTCGCGCGCGCAGTATTGTTTTTCTGCGAAGGGACTGATTTCGCCACCGGCGCGACGCTGGTGCTCGACGGCGGCCGGCTTCTCGCCTGAGCTTAAGTGAACTCGGGGACAAAACAGTTTCGGGTTGTCCCCGAGCGGTCGCGAATCGCCGTGCTCGCAAGCGGAGGACTGGACAGCTCAGTAATGCTGGCCGAGCTCGCGAAGCGGGGCCGCCACGTCTTCCCGGTTTATATCCGCGCAGGTCTCAAGTGGGAAAAGGACGAGCTTCCCGTGCTGCGACGATACATCGCGGCGCTCGGTTTCGGGCGCGTCGAGCCGGTGGCGGTGCTGTCGATGCCGTTCAACGATGTCGCCCGCGATCACTGGAGCGTGACCGGAAAGCGCGTGCCCGGCTACGACGCCGCGGTCTCTTCCAACTACATTCCGGGACGCAATCTTGGACTGCTTGCGAAAGCCTCGATCTTCTGCGCGCGCAATCGAATTGGAGAAATCGCGATCGCTCCGCTGCGCGATAATCCATTCCCGGACGCGCGGCGCGACTTCTTTCGCGCGTTTGAACACGCAGCTTCGCTCGGCCTCGCGATGAATCTTCGCATCCGATTCCCATTCGGCGAATTGACGAAAGCGGATGTGATTCGACGCGGCGCGAGGTTTCCCCTCGCGCTTACGCTGTCATGCGCGCGTCCGCACGGATCGCGTCATTGCGGCGCGTGCACAAAATGCGCGGAGCGCATCGAGGGATTCAGGGTGGCCAGGGTCGAAGACCCGACGCGATACATCCGCGCCCCGCACTAGGCCATTTTCAAAACCCGAAGGGGCGCGCATCGTTTGCGCGCAGTGTGCGAGCACTCGCGAGGCGGAGCGAAGCGGAGGCGAGCGAAGATATAAATGGGTGGGATGCTACTCTCGGAGCCGGGACTGCGATTGAATTTGATTTTTGCGCTCTTGGCCAGTTTCTTCAGAAGTTCCTTGACCTCGTATTCCTGATTGAAATCGAGCAGGGCAATCGCGATCTTCGCCTTGACTGATTTCAGCGGCGCATACGTGACGCCGCGGCGATCCGTCACCTTGAGAAAGCTGTAGCCGAGATTCGATTCGATGATCGGCGAGACGTGGCCGACCGGCGTCTCGAAGGCGAGATTGTCGACCACCGGCGGAAGCTGACCCTTGCGGAAGTATCCGAGGTCGCCCCCCTTGGGCGCGGAGTGCTCGTCTTGCGAGTTCTTGCGCGCGAGCTCGGCGAAGTCGACGCCCTTTGCCGCTTCGGCCTGGAGATGTTTGATCGCGGTCTCCGCCTGTTTCTTCTGTTGGTCGGTGGCCTTGTCGGGCAGCTTGACGGCGATATGAGAGATGCGCACCTCGCCCGGATCCTCCACGAACAGGTCTTTGTGCTCGTCGTAATACTTGGTGATATCGGCTTCGCTGGGCGCGGACTTGTGCTCGCGGAACAGTTCGTCGAGCATCTTCTCGATTTCCATCGAGCTGCGCACCTGCGCGAGCAAAATCGGATCGGGCGCCGATCCCGTCGATACCGTTTCGCCGCCGATTCCCTGGACTTGGAATTCCCGCGCGCGCTCGGCGACCTCGGCCTCGGGAATCGTTATATGGCGGCGCTGCGCCTCGTCGATGAGAAGTTGGCGGTTGATGAGGTTTTCGGTCGCGTCCTTGTAGACGGCGCGCATCTCGTCGGTAGTGTTGGCGTTGATCAGGCGCGCTTCAGTCTTCGCATAATCGGTAATTTGCGCCGCCGTGATCGGCGTCCCATTCACTGTGACGACAACGGGATCTTTCGGGTCCGGCTTGACCAGCGGCAGGATACCGAGGAAACGCTGCTGCCATGATAATCCGGATTGGCCCATCTGCTGCGGCTGAGCCGAAGCGACCGCGGCGTTGATCGCGATCGCCGCGGCGACACACAATGCGAGTCTGACGGGAAATCCGCCGAGCCTAATGAACCAGTTGCGCAAGGTCAGCCTCGCCGTGGCGATCGTCGCGTCGATCGTGGCGTTCGTCAGTGGAATCATCCTTTTCTTCGTTATCGAGCCGCCGTTTCTCGCTTCGATTTTTCTCGCGTCCGCGCTGGTCGCGGTTCTATGCTTCGTCATCGCGGGCGTTGCAGCTTACGTCGGCAAGGATTGATCGGGCAACTCGGCGGGCTCGTATGCGGTTCGACACGGCGGACCCGGCGCGAAATAGTGCTCGACATCGTCCCACGCTTCGCCGATGAAAATCAGGCTCGAGGAACGCGTTCCGTAGCCGTCGAGATGCAGACAAATCGAGTTGGGGCGTCCGGTTCGTGGGTCAAGCTGCGTATCATGATCTGAAAGCAGGCGTCCGAGTATCGAGCGGCATCCGATGGGATCGCGCCGGAACCCCGGCAGTGTCGCGAGCTTGGCGAATTTGGCGTGCGAAGCGCTTATGCGCGGGCACTCGAAGTCGTTGAGATCGAGATTGGTCAGCAGATGCATCCCGGGCGTCAGCGGCACGATTTCGATTTTATTGGCGCGATTGTACGCGACGTAGGTCGCCTCGCGCGACGCGATCAGCAGGTTGAAGTGGTTGTAATCCTCACCGCGCTGCGACTCCGCATAACGCGCGGCGTCCAGAGCAGTCCGATGCTGCAGCGCTTCCAGGCATAGAAGCCCGCGTGAGCGGGCGTTGGGATCGGAATTATCGGTCCGACGATTCAGCAATCCGGCGACCATCCCGTACTGATTGACGCCGAGCCATGTTCCACCGGCGCGGAGGTCTTTGCCGCCGACTATCTGGGGATCCTCGCAAAGGATGCACGGCTTGGTGGCAGGACGATCGAGGAATTCGTCGCGATTGGCC
>DASPQU010000433.1:0-6171 GCA_035624805.1 Binataceae bacterium (SeqCode)
CCGAACTATCGAAGCTCTCAGCCGTAAAGGATCGAAAGAATGGATCTCCAGCTAAGAGGAAAAACCGCGCTGATTCTCGGCGGAAGCAAAGGAATCGGAAAAGGCATCGCGACGGCGCTGGCGGCCGAAGGAGTTTCAGTCGCGATCGTCTCGAGATCGCAGGACACGCTGAACGCCGCGGTAGCCGATATTCAAGGGCGTGGCGGAAAGGCGATCGGGGTCGCGGGGGACCTCGCGACCTGGAGCACCGTCGAGAGCGCGATCGACGCGACGCGAAAGGCGCTCGGCCCCATCGATATCCTGCTCAACAACTCCGGCGGGCCGCCCCCGGGCGGCGTCCTCGGCGTGAAACCCGAGGTCTGGGAGAGCCAATTCCGCACGATGGTGCTCTCGCTGATGCGTACGACCGAGATGGTGATAGGCGATATGCGCGCGCGCAAATTCGGACGCATCCTGAATATCACGTCCTACATCGTGCTTGAGCCGACGCCCGTGCTCGGAATCTCAAGCACGCTGAGAAGCGCGATTCACGGATGGGCGAAGACGCTCGCCTACGAAGTCGCGCGCGACGGAGTGACGGTGAACAATCTTATCCCCGGTGTTATCGCGACCGATCGCTCACTCGCACTCGCCCGCGCGACAGCAGACCGTCAGGGCATATCGGTCGAGGAGGCGCAAAAACGCACGGCGCAATCGATTCCGGTCGGAAGGATGGGAACGACGGAGGAGTTCGGCGCGATCGCGGCGTTTTTGGCAAGCCCGCTCGCCGGATACATCACGGGATCGGTGATCAGAATCGACGGCGGGCTCATCCGCGCGACATAAATTCAAGCGTTGGCGCGCCGGCGAGCCGAATCCATTCGATAGCCATATCTCTGCTATCATAGCTTTTCGCTCGATCATGCGACGATTTATCGATGAAGCGCGGGTGTTTGTGCACGCCGGCAAGGGAGGCGACGGCGCGATCGCATTCCTGCGTGAAAAGTATCGTCCGTTCGGCGGTCCCGCCGGCGGCAACGGCGGACGCGGCGGCAGCGTTATCTTCGAAGTCGATGAGGGTCTGTCCACGCTGCTCGATTTCAAATTTCAGCCGCGTCTGGTCGCACGGGACGGCGAGTCCGGCCGAGGCAAGGAGCAGTACGGGAAGAACGCAAGCGATGTGATCGTCCGCGTGCCACCCGGAACCGTGGTTGTCGATGAAGATACCGGCGCGGTGCTCGCCGATCTTGTGACTCCCGGCAGTCGCGCCGTGATCGCCAAGGGAGGCGAGGGCGGTCAGGGCAACATGCATTTCGCCACTCCGACGCGCCGCTCACCTCGTATCGCGACCCCGGGAACGGCAGGCGAGCAGCGATGGGTTCATCTGGAATTGCGCCTGGTTGCTGAAGCGGGTCTCGTCGGATTGCCGAACGCCGGCAAATCGACGTTGCTTGCCGCGCTCAGCGCAGCGCGTCCGAAAATCGCCGATTATCCGTTCACGACGCTCACCCCGAATCTCGGACGAGTATTCGTCAGCGAGGAAGAGAGTTTTTCGCTTGCCGATATTCCTGGTCTGATCGAGGGCGCTCACGAGGGTCACGGGCTCGGGATTCGCTTCCTGCGCCATCTCGCCCGCACCCGGATGCTGATCTACGTGCTCGACGCCCAAGGGCATCCCGACGATGATTTTCGCGTCGTACGAAACGAGATCGCGGCGTTCGATGCTGCACTCGCCGAGCGTCCATCAGTCGTGGCGCTGAACAAGATGGATTTGATTTCCGACGCAAGCGCCGAGTTAATCGAGACGGTATCGCGAGCGACCGGGCTGCTTGTCTTTCCCGTATCGGCTGAGAAGCGCATCGGACTCGACCGGCTGGTCGCGGCTGTTGCGGAGATGCTGCGCTCGGCGGAACATCAGGCGCAATGTCCCAACTGAATTACAAGCCAGCGATTGTTGAGCGCGCGCGGCGCGTCGTGATCAAGGTCGGCAGCGCAGTCCTGTCCGATCGCGACGGTTTGGATCGCGACGTTATCAATCGACTTGCGGCGGAAATCGATACTGTCGCGCACGGTGGGCGGGAAGTAATCCTCGTCACATCGGGCGCCATCGCTGCGGGGCGCGCGCGACTCAAGAAACTCGCGGGCTCGACGATGGCGGTGCGGCAGGCTGCCGCCGCTACCGGCCAAATCGATCTCATGGAATCATGGTCGTCGGCGTTCGCGCGGTGCGGTCGGACGGTAGCGCAGCTTCTTTTGACCCATCAGGACCTGGCAGAGCGCACACGCCGTCGCAACGCGACGCATACTTTCGAGGCGCTCCTTTCGGCAGGCGTGGTTCCGATCGTAAACGAGAACGATACGGTCGCCGTCGAGGAAATTCGGCTCGGCGACAACGATATGCTCTCGTCGTTGGTCGCCTCCATGATGCAGGCGGATCTGCTGATCATCCTGAGCGACGTAGAGGGCGTTCTGACCGGAGATCCACGAAAACGTGACGACGCCAGGCTGATTTCCCTCGTCACCGATCCTGAGGCGGAGATGAAGGGCCTGGTTGCCGAGAGCGTCGGACCGCTCGGCAGCGGTGGTATGGCGGCGAAGCTGAAGGCTGCGCGTCAGGCCGCGCGTTCCGCAATCGCGGTGATCATCGGACCCGGACGTACTGAGGGCGTGATCGAGGGCCTGTTCGATCCCAAGCGCGAGATGGGCACGCTGATCCTGCCCGGCAATACGCGACTGCGCAGCCGCAAACATTGGATCGCTTTTGCACTGCGGCCCGCAGGCGCTCTCGCGGTCGATCGCGGCGCGGCCGAGGCGTTGTGTCGCAAAGGGCGCAGTCTCCTGCCTTCCGGAATCCGCGACGTGACGGGAAATTTTTCCAACGGCGATTGCGTGAGCCTGCTCGATCCCGAGGGAATCGAATTCGGGCGCGGATTGGTGAACTATCCGGCCGCCGACGTCGCGCGGCTCAAGGGCCGGCGCACGCATGAGATCGAGCGCGTACTCGGCTATAAGGTCGCCGACGAGATCATCCATCGCGACAACTTCGTCCTGCTCGAGGAACTTCGATGACGCTTGAAGAGCAGATTCTCTCATTGCTGAAAAACGCGCGGCGGGCCGCGTCGACGCTCGCCCTATGCCCTACCGAACGCAAGAACGCCGCGCTGACCTCGCTCGCCCGCGCGATTCGCGAGCAGGCGCCCGCGATTCTCGCCGCGAATCGTATCGACCTTGAAGCCGCAAAATCCGCGGGACGCACTGGCGCGTTCGTGGAGCGACTCACGCTCAGCGAAGCTCGAATCGAAGCGATGGCAAAGAGCGTCGAAGAGGTCGTCGCACTGCCCGATCCCGTGGGCGAGGTGATTGAGCATTGGACGCGACCCAACGGACTCGATATCTCCAAGGTCCGCGTACCGCTCGGCCTGATTGCGATCGTTTACGAATCGCGCCCGAACGTTACAATTGATGCGGGTGTGCTCACGGTGAAGGCCGGGAGCGCGGTCGTGCTGCGGGGAGGAAAAGAGGCGCTTGCGACTAATCGCGTTCTGGCGACGATGCTCTCGCGTGCGCTTGCCAACGCGCAGATCGATCCGGCAGCGGTGATGTTTATCGATAATCCCGATCGTGAGGCGATCCAGATTCTCAAACGGCATCCTGAGGTGATCGATCTGATTATCCCGCGCGGAGGAGGCTCGCTCAAAGAAGCCCTGGCCGGCTCTGCGGTACCAGTGCTGCCGCATTTCGACGGACTCTGTCACACCTACGTCGATCGTGCGGCCGACCTGAAGGTGGCGTCCGACATATGCCTCAACGCAAAGTGCAGCAGGCCCTCGGTATGCAACGCGATGGAGACGATGCTGGTGCATCGTGATGTAGCGGGCGCGTTTCTCCCCTCGATGAGCGAGCGAATGATCGCGGCAGGCGTCGAGATCCGCGGCGACGAAAGAACCTGCGCGATCGTTCCGAAAGCAAAGCGCGCGACCGATGCTGACTGGGATACCGAGTACCTGGACCTCATCCTGAGCGTCAAAGTTGTCGATTCAATCGACGAGGCGATCGCGTTTATCGCGCGGCACGGGTCGGGGCTTGCCGATGCTATCGTTACAGCCGATACAGAAGCTGCGCTCCGCTTTGAACGGGAGGTCGATTCGGCTACCGTCTACGTCAACGCGTCGACCCGCTTCACGGACGGGTTCGAGTTCGGGTTCGGCGCGGAGACTGGAATATCGACGAATCGGCTTCACGCGCGCGGTCCGATGGGATTGCGCGAATTGACAACGTATAAGTACGTGATTCGGGGCACGGGTCAGGTGCGGGTCTGATTCCGCTGCGGACCGGCTCTCCGAGCATCGAGAATGCGGGTAGGACTGTTCGGCGGAAGCTTCAACCCGATCCATTTCGGGCATCTCCGCGCGGCCGAAGAGGTGCGCGAGATGTTGAATCTCGACCTGCTCTATTTCGTCCCTGCGGCGTCACCGCCGCATAAGCCCGAAGGCGATCTCGCGCCCGCCGAGCATCGTCTGCATATGGTGCGGCTCGCGACCAAGGGGAATCGTCACTTCATGGTCTCGGACGTCGAGATTCGCCGCGGGGGGCGCTCATACACTATCGATACGGTCCGTTATTTTCTCTCGACTCTGCGCCCGCCTTCGACTCTATACATCGTGATGGGCACGGACCAGTTCGCCGAACTCGATACCTGGAAGGAATGCGAAGAGCTGACGCGCATCGCCAGCATCGCCGTGCATACGCGTCCACTCGATAATGAACCGGGACCGCCGCGCATCTCGCTTGCCGCTTTGAGCCGCTTTGGCTACAGTAAGGAGCAAGATCATTACGTGAATCCGAGCGGTCAAACGTTATCGTTCGTCCCAACCACGTTTTTCCCTATTTCCGCCACCCAGATTCGGCGCAAAATCCAGCGCAAGGAATCGATCAATTATCTGCTGCCCGGTGACGTGGTCGATTACATTGGGCGTCACGCGCTCTATTAATCGTTGATGTCTGGCGAATCATTGCGCGCCACGGGCGCCATCCAACCAACATTATTTTCGCGGAGCGGTATTTCGGCGTGACTACACGCGAGAAGGCGATTGCAATCGCCGAAGCGGCACTCGAGAAAAAGGCCTACGATCTCATGGTGCTCGAAGTCGAGCATCTTAAATCGGTTGCAGATTATTTTGTTGTCGCAACCGGACGTTCCGACGTGCAGGTACAATCGATCGCACGCGGAATCGAGGAGCGGATGGCGCGCGACGGTGTCCGACCGCTCTCGATCGAGGGCGTTACGCATGCGCATTGGATCGTGCTCGACTACAACGACGTGGTAATACACGTGTTTTTGGAACCGGCACGCGATTTCTACCGACTCGAACGCACGTGGAGCGACGCGCGCGAGATTGCGCTTCCCGAGCCTTTTCGCACGCAGGCGCGCGATCTGCGTCTCGCGCACGCCTAGTAGGCTGTTGAGAAAATGAATGTTGGTGGTTTCATTGCTTCAACACCCTGCGTGAAAGCCGGCTTCTTTCCGCAATCTTCTCCCCCGCTCTTTCGCGGGGGAGATAAGAGAGGGGGAGCAGGCTGTTATTTATCAACAGCCTGCTAGGCGCCGCGCGTGGACCTTTCACTGACACGAATCGCGAGTCCTATCGGGACGCTCATCGCCGTCTCTGATGGTCGAGCGCTCTATGCTCTCGACTATGCAGACTTCGAACCGCGGATGATCGCATTGTTACGAAGGCGTTGCGGCGATTTTCGCCTCATCGAGCGCGACGACGCGCTCGCAATTCGAGTTCGATTGCGGGCTTATTTTGCCGCCGAGCGATTCGACTTCGACGGTCTCGCTCTCAACCCCGGCGGCACGGGTTTTCAGAAATCCGTATGGGACGGTCTCTGCAAAATTCCTCCGGGTGCCACTGTCACGTACGGTGAACTCGCGAAATCGCTGGGCCTCGATGCTCGTTCGAGCCGCGCTGTAGGGTACGCGAATTCGCTCAATCCGATCGCGATAATCATCCCATGCCATCGAGTGATTGGCGCCGACGGATCGCTCACCGGATACGCGGGTGGTATCGAACGCAAGCGATGGCTTCTCGCCCATGAGCGCGCTCTCCCATCGCCGCTCTTCTTACGACAGAAGAATATCGCCGGCTGATTCCTGCATGTTCTTGCCGGGCCGCCCATATGTAAGAATCT
>DASPQU010000434.1:0-3946 GCA_035624805.1 Binataceae bacterium (SeqCode)
CGCGCTCCACGTTCGCGCAAGTTCGCCATCACCATCGGATCGCTGTAGTTGGTCTGCGTACCGAATCCGAACAGGGAGCGATCGAGATGCAATTTTGGAGACGAAACCGATTCCGAAATGCCCGTCTGACGCTGCTCGCGCAGCAGTGAGAGATGGGGCAGGAACGGCGTAAATATGAGAGTAGTCCGGTCGCGCAGCCATCGTCCGAATTCGGGCCGCGTCGACGCGTCCGGGAAAGTCAGAAACCGCGGCGTCGGATCGCCTGTGGCGGTCGCCGCCCCAAGATCATGCAGCAACGACAGCAAGTCGTTAAGGACGCCCGCGTCCAGCTTTGGTAGTTCAGCCGACGACGCATCGCAAATCGCATTCCTGAGGTCATCCTGGAGCGCGCTCGTCGAGGTGTGTCGAGTTCCAATGGCGTTGGATACAAAATTGCCGCCCTCCGGCGGCGCGGGACTCGGGTTCGCATTCGGTGGCGGCGGAAGTGTCGTCTTCGGGTTGCACTGGAAACCATTGGTATCTAGAGCGCTGGTATCGAGTTGCCATGGCCCGGGCAGGTCGATGCCGTTGGTGAATACGCCCTCGTGTATGAACGTCGGACCGGTGATGGAAGCGCCGGCGTTGAACGTGCTTCCATTCACATTCAGCGATGGTATCGCCCCGACGACCGGCAGGCCGTCATCGATGGGATTGTTTGTATCGACTTTCGCTGCGGCTGGAGGCGAATCGACATAGCTCAATAGCGCGACTGCTGCGGCAGCCAGCCAGACGCGGCAGCGGATCTTCCGCGGGTAACTTCGCCGGCGCACGGTATCGCCTCCGAATCAGAATTTTAGCTGCTCGGTCTCAACACAATCCTTTCCCGACCTCGTTGATTGTCCCCGGCTGCGCTCAGTGTATTTCGCGCGCACGGTTGCGCCAAATGCGGCTCTGAGCCGGGCCTTCCAGCGAGTCGCGCTTTTCGCTCGATCCATTCTCTGCAATGATGTCCCCGCGCTTTCGGAGCGCGAACCATCTGAATCGCAGTCGAGGTGAATCATGGGAGTCTTGTCCGGATACCGCGTAATCGAACTTGCCGGAATCGGCCCGGGACCGATGTGCGCGATGCTCCTTTCCGATATGGGCGCCGACGTCGTCCGAATCGATCGTCTTGCCGACGCGGGGCTGGGAATCTCCGCCGGAACCAAGTTCAACACTCTCAACCGCGGCCGTCGCTCCGTCGCGCTCGATCTGAAGCGGCCCGAAGCGATCGAGGCCGTCCTCAAGATGGTCGAAAAGGCCGACGCCCTGATCGAGGGATTCCGTCCCGGCGTCACCGAACGGCTCGGACTGGGGCCGGACGATTGTTCCAAACGCAATCCGAAATTGATCTACGGGCGGATGACCGGATGGGGGCAGGAGGGTCCGATGGCGCAGGCTGCCGGACACGATATCAATTACATCTCGCTTTCCGGCGCGCTCGCGTCGATCGGACGGCGAGGCGAATCTCCCGTGCCCCCGCTCAACCTCGTCGGCGATTTCGGCGGCGGCGCGCTATACCTTGCGCTCGGCATCGTCGCGGGTCTTCTCGAAGCGCAGAAGTCGGGCAAGGGACAGGTCGTCGATTGCGCGATGGTCGACGGGTCGGCGTCGTTGATGACTGCGATTTACGGGATGCGCGCGTCGGGGCTGTGGACCGACAAGCGCGGCGACAACATCCTCGATACGGGCGCGCACTACTACGACGTTTACGAAACCAAGGACGGGCAATACATTTCGATCGGATCGATCGAAGCGAAGTTCTACGCAGAGCTGCTCGAATTGTCGGGCCTCAAGGGCGTCGAGCTTCCGCATCAGCAGGATCGCACCCAGTGGCCAAAGATGAAGGAGCGTATCGCGGCCGTCTTCAAGACCAAGACGCGCGAGGAGTGGCGCAAGATCATGGAGGGCAGCGATGTATGCTTTGCGCCCGTGCTCTCGATGGACGAAGCGCCGCATCATCCGCACAACCGTCATCGTGGGACGTTCGTCGAGGTCGATGGTGTCGTTCAGCCGGGCCCTGCGCCTCGATTCTCGCGCACCCCCAGCAAGATTCAGCGTCCGCCTGCGAATCCCGGCGAGCATACCGAGGAGGCGCTGCGCGATTGGGGGTTCAGTGCGTCGGATTTGGAGCAACTTCGCGGATGCGGCGCGATCGCGCGCGCGAAGTAGTGGGACAGGCGTCCCTGCCTGTCCTTGCACCAGCGCTGTGGGAAGTGCGGGGGCGCACTTTCGGAACGACGCGCGCTGACCGCGTCGGCTGTTTGCAAATCGAGGGTTAGCTGCGCGCTCGATCGAATCATACGACGCGGTGATCCTCGGCGCGGGCGCCGCGGGCCTGATGTGCGCGATCGCAGCGGGACAGCGCGGACGGCGCGTCGTTGTGATCGAGCATCTCGATCGCCCCGGCGCAAAGATCCTCATCTCGGGCGGCGGTCGATGCAACTTCACGAATCTTGAAGTCGCGCCCGAGCGCTTCATCTCGGAGAATCCGGATTTCTGCCGCTCCGCGCTGAGCCGCTACACGCAATGGGATTTCATCGCGATGGTCGAGCGCCATCACATCAAGTACCACGAAAAAACGCTCGGCCAGCTTTTCTGTGACGGCTCCTCGCGCGAGATCCTCGCAATGCTGCTTCGCGAGTGCGACGCGGCGGGCGTCGACGTTCGCCTCGGCCATCGCGTGACGGAAATCGAGCGCAGCGATCGATTTCGAATCGTGACCGAGCGCGGGATATTCGAAGCTCCGGCGCTCGTGATCGCGACCGGAGGACTCTCGATTCCGAAAATGGGCGCGACCGGATTCGCCTACGATCTCGCGCGCCGATTCGGGTTGCCGATCGTCGAACCGCGACCGGGCTTGGTGCCGTTCATGTTCACGGGCGGGATGCGCGAGCTATGCGAATCGATGACGGGCGTATCCGCCGACGCGATCGTATCGTGTGGCGGCGCGAGCTTTCGCGAGAATATTCTGTTCACGCATCGAGGATTGTCCGGTCCCGCGATCCTTCAGATTTCGTCTTACTGGCGCGAGGGCGATGCGATATCTGTCAATCTAACGCCCGAATCCGATCCCGCCGTATTTCTCAAGGATCGCAAACACTCGCGACCCAAAGCTGCGTTGCGCACCGTCATCGGAGAACTCGTGCCGGCGAAGCTTGCGACCGCGATCGCGGGGGCGTCAGCCGATACGACAATCGCGAACGTACCGGACCGCGTCCTCGCGGACTGCGCGGAAAATCTTCGCAACTGGCGGCTCGTTCCGAGTGGGACGGAGGGATATGCGAAGGCGGAGGTGACGGTCGGCGGAATCGATACGCGGGCGCTGTCGTCGCGAACGATGGAGGCGCGCGACGTTGCGGGGCTGTTCGTGATCGGCGAGGCGGTGGATGTCACTGGATGGCTGGGCGGATATAACTTTCAGTGGGCGTGGTCGAGCGGATGGTGCGCCGGCCAGGCTGTGTAGACGTGGCATCGCGCGACTACTGCGGGGTTCGCCGGCATCAGGAGGCGTTCTTGGCCATCGTCGCGCAGTCTGTTAAGGATGTGTATCGAGCGGGCGTAATTCAGCGGTAGAATGCCAGCTTCCCAAGCTGGACGTCGCCGGTTCGACCCCGGTCGCCCGCTCCAATTCCGCACACTTGGACAAATATTGTCTGCGCGGTAGTCTCAAGCCGGAGCACGCAATGTCAGGCGAATTCACTGCGATTATCGAACGTGACGGCGACTGGTACATCGCGTACTGCGCGGAGATTCCAGGCGCAAACGGTCAGGGTCGAACCAAGGAAGAAGCCCGCGAAAGTCTCGCGCAGGCTATCAAGCTGATCTTGGAAGACCGCCGCGACGACGCGCTACGCGGAGTACCTTCAGAGGCACTCAGAGAAACCGTGACCGTCGAGTGAAGCAGGGAGATCTGCTTCGTCATCTT
>DASPQU010000435.1:0-2779 GCA_035624805.1 Binataceae bacterium (SeqCode)
TCGACAGGAACGTACTTTCCAGCCTCACCCACGACGTTAAGGTGATGGCGTTTATCAGGACCGAGGACCCCGTCTATCACGAGCTGGACGAGGAATTGCAGCTCGTCGCGAGTTTCTCGCCCCGCGTGACGTATCAGATGATCGACGTGAACAAGGCTCCGGGCCTTGCGCGTCAATACGGCGTTTCGAGCTACGGCGAGGTAATCGTCGAGTCCGAAGGGAGGCGTCGCGCATTCGACAATGCCCGTCCCGACGAGCTGATTCCGGCGATTCTGCAAATCTCGCACGCCTCGAACAAGCATATCTATTTCACCGTCGGGCACGGCGAGCGCGATTTGTTCGACACTCAGCGCCAGCTCGGTTATTCGCAGTGGCGCGGGCTGCTTCAGCAGAACAACTACCAGATCGACAACGTATCGCTGTTCGCCAGCGGTATCCCTGACGACGCGGCCGTCGTCGTAGTCCTGGGGCCGCGCAAGGACTTTTTGCCGGAAGAACTCGCCGCGCTCGGCCGCTATCTATCCAAGGGCGGCAAGCTGCTTGCGATGATCGACCCGTACGGGTCGCCCAGCCTGGTCAAGTTTCTCAAGAGCTACTACGTCGATTTCAGCGATCAGGTCGTGATCGATCCCGCCTATCGCTTGACCGCCGGCGAAGTCCTCACCAGCCAGATTCCGCTCTTCTCGAGGAGCAATTCGGTGACGCGCTCGATGTCGGCGCCGGCGGTTTTCACGCTCGCGCGCGGCGTTGATATCACCGGCAAGCCGGATGACAAAGCGCCCGACGGACTCGTGTTCTATCGCGGCGATGAGTTCCTGCGCTCGTCGCACGAGAGCTGGGCTTCGGGCGATCCCAAGGCGATCACGACCGGAATCACGGAATACAAAGAAGGCCGCGACCTGCGCGGTCCGATTCCGGTCGGCTCCGAGGTCGATCTCGCCCCCAATGGAGATACGCGCGTCTCGCTCGACAACATGACGCGGATTGTCGGGTTCGGAAGCTCCGAATTCGCTTCGAACCAGTTTCTCGAGATGCTGGGAAATCGCGACCTGGCGGTCAGCGCCGTCAATGCGCTGGCGGGCGACGAAATAATGATCGCGAGCCGCGAGCGCGTGAATCAGGTATCGACCGCGGGATTTTTCGTGACCGACGCGCAGGCGCGTCATATGCTTTATCTCGGAGCGTTGATCCAGCCTGGATTGCTGTTCGGAATCGCAATCGTGGTATTCGCCCGACGGAGGTTCTTCGCGTGAGCCCACGTCATGCGATCGTATTCACGATCCTGATCGCGATCCTTTTCCCGTATTACTATTTCGTCGATCGGCCTGAGATTAAGGCCGCGACGCTCAAGCAGGAGCAGGAGAGTCTGCTTCGGCTCGAAACCATCGATTCGATCACGCTCCAGCGCGGCGACGAGAAGATCACCTACAAGAAAACCGCCGACGGCAAACTCTACGCGCTTTCCGATCCCGCCAACAAGTTCGTTCCGCAGGATCTCATGCAGGCGCTGGCGGGGCTGCTCATCAACGCCAAGTCCGTCGAGATCGTCGCCGAAAATCCGCAGGACCTCTCGCAGTTCGGCCTTGACCATCCGCGCGGCGAACTCACCGTCATCGCTGCCGACAAACCCGCGCCGATCAAAATCACTTTCGGCAGCGAGAATCCGACGCGTAGCGCCGTCTACGCGCAGATCGAGGGAATTCCGAAAGTATTTTTGCTCGGCAAGAATCTCGAATACTACCAGACCCTGATGTTTCAATGGGTCGAAGGCAAGCAGGGCAAGAACGCCTGAGATACGCGCGCGCCCGCGCGGCCGCTTGCCTTGCATAGGCCAACCGGCGATTCTGGCATAGCGCCGGAGCCGCATTATGATCGATTCAGCGGAAAGCCTGCTTCTCGATCTGCTCGAATGGATCGCGAATCGAGACAGGAGCTACGAAGACGTGATGGCCGCGTGGCGCACGTCATGTCCGAGATTTCCGATTTGGGAAAATGCGAAGGATCGCGGCTTGGTGATTACGAACAATATTGACGGCCGCTCGATCGTCAAATTGACGGCGTCGGGTCTGATCCTTCTGCGGGACTCGCGCCGCGTTCAGGGTCTGTAGAAAACCGCCGGCGCAGTAATTACTCGTCATCTTGAGCGGAGTGCGTTTGCGCGCGGAGTCGCTTCGGCTTCGCTTACGAGGCCGTCCGAACGATGCTGCGTTGGGCGCTGGTTTCGGCCCTGCCTTGAACACGATTTCCGGCTTCGGATACGCTCGGCGTCCGATGGTTAACGACGACGCGAGTGCGTGGCCGCGCGATCTGAAAATTTTCGCGCTGCTGGTTTCGGTATGGGGCGCCGGCCTCATCGCGCGCGTCGTCACGCATGCGCTGATGTTCTACAGCGTCGTCGATTTGCAGGCCGTCATCGGCGGAATCAAATTTTTTGGCGACGATGCGAAGTACGTTCTCGTCGGGCAGGCGCTGATGTTCGAAGCGATCGGCATCGGGATTTTCGCCGAGCGGCGATGGGGTCTCGTCCTCGCGCTTGCGTATCTGACGCAGGTGGTGATCAGCCACCTGGTTTTCATCATCGCGTATATGCCGAATCCGACCGAGGCCGGACACGTGCGTCTCGCCGCGCTGGAGGGTCCGGTCACAGTCGCGATTCTGCTTTACGTATGGGTCCGCTCCCGCACAATCCTGCTTGACGAAACGTGAATTCTCTTGCAGAGCCTCTCCCGGATCAGGGAGAGGTCGGAGCGATTTTTTCGCTCCGGGTGAGGGTCATCTT
>DASPQU010000436.1:0-3246 GCA_035624805.1 Binataceae bacterium (SeqCode)
TGCTTGCGGATGGCGCGCGCGACGGCCTGAATCAGCAGGTCGGTGTAAGTAAAGTCGAATTCTGATTTCAGCCGCTCGCGAACCTCGACGGCGGCGGTAACGTCGGCCTCGTGGGTAATAGTGAGCTGCGCGCTATCGCGCAGGCTCTGATGCATCCGCTCGGCGATCGTCTTGCGCATTCCGCGAAACGGTATCGTCTGACGCGGGCCCGCCGCTTTGAGCGCCGGCGCTCTCAGTACGGCTGCAGGCTTGGCCGGTTCCTTTGCGGCGCGCTCGACATCCTCGCGGGTGATGCGTCCGCCGGGGCCGGTTCCGCTCACGTTATCGAGATTGACGCCCAGCTCCGCCGCGAGTTTTCGCGCGATCGGACTAACGGCGCGACGCTCCCCGCCTTTCGGGGCGCTACGGCTCGGTTCGATCTCTGCGGTCGCTGCGGGGGGAGCCGATCCATTCGATGCCGCAGCGGCTTGAGGATATCTGGCTCGGATGTCGTCGAGGTTTTCGCCTTCCTCGGCGATGATCGCGACGGCGACGCCGCATTCGACCGTTGCGCCTTCTTCGAACAAAGTCACCGCGAGAATTCCACTTGCCGGCGCTTCGACTTCGTAGAGCACCTTTTCGGTTTCGACTTCGTAAAGCGGTTCGCCGGCTCTCACCGGAGAGCCGATCGTCTTGAAAAAGCGCTGGACCGTCCCCTCGTGCATTGTGAGCCCGAACTTGGGCATCGTGCATTCAACCGGCATCCTGGGCGTTACCTCGGGCGCGAAAGAGCCGAAAACGACTCATGAGGGCGATGATTTGAGACAGTTTGTTCAGGAGAAGGCAAGGCGAATAGATGACCTAACTATTTGATTTTATTGAGAGATCTCGAACTGCTCATTTGGGTTCGTTTGGTAATTTCGCGATCCGAACGATCTCCCGCCGTCCGCGATCGACAGCCTGTCAATCGCGCCGTGCGCCCGCGGGGCACAGCACCCTCCATCATAGCGCGACGTGGTTGACGGCGACAGCGAAGCCCCCGGATGCGGAACGTTCCCGATCTCGCTTCGCGCTCAGGCGCCGAGCGTCGCCCGAATCCCAGCTTCGATTTTTGCCTCGTCCGGAACCGCAGCCTGCTCCAACGGGGGGCTGAACGGAATCGGCACATCGAGAGCGGTCACGCGCTTGATCGGGGCATCGAGGCTGTCGAACGCCTTCTCGGCGATAATTGCCGCGATATCCGCTGCGGCGCCGCCACGCAGATGGCCTTCGTCCGCGATCACCACTTTATTGGTTTTCGCAACCGAATTCAGAATTGTCTCTTCATCGAGCGGGACCAGCGTGCGCGGGTCGATGACTTCGACCGAAATTTTCTCCTTGGCCAGCTTCTCAGCAATCTTGAGCGCCTTGGGGACCATCGCGCCGATGGCGACGAGCGTAATGTCGCTTCCCTCGCGCTTAACGGCCGCCTTGCCGATCGGCACGAGATAGTCGCCGTCAGGAACGTTCTCCTTGGTGCGGCCCAAAGCGCCGTGTTCGAAAACGATCACGGGATCGTCGTCACGAATTGCGCTCTTGAGCAGACCCTTCATGTCGGCCGGACCGGAAGGAACCACCAGCTTCAGACCCGCGACGCTCAGGAACTGCGCGTAAACGGTTTCCGAATGCTGCGCGGCCGCTCCGCCCATCGCGCCGTACACGGCACGGAACGTAATCGGCATCTTCGCCTGTCCGCCCGACATATAGCGAAGCTTCGCGGCTTGATTGCACACCTGATCGAACGCGCAATAAAAGAAGCTTGCGAATTCGACTTCGCAAATCGGACGCGTTCCCGCCATCGCCGCGCCGACCGCAGCGCCGACGAATCCCGCCTCGGCGATCGGAGTGTTGCGCACTCGCTTCACGCCGAACTTGTCGATAAGTCCGCGTGTGGCGCCGAAAGCGCCGAGCACCACGTCCTCGCCCATCACGAATGTCAACGGATCGCGCTCCATCTCTTCGAAGAGCGCCTGATTGATTGCCTGCGTGAAATAGATTTCCGACATTGTCGTCTCGTCCTTCGGGCGATGGGTCAGCGTACGAAAACGTCCGTGGTCACTTCGCTCACGTCCGGAAGCGCGCTCTCGCGTGCGAATTTGACTGCTTCGTCCAGTTCGGCGCGCGTCTCGTCCACGATCTTCGTAATTTCGGCCTTCGATAGCTTGGCGTCCGAGAGCAGAAACTGCTCATAGCGGATGATCGGGCACTTGCGCTTCCATTCCTCGATTTCCGATTTCTGGCGATAGCCCTCCTCGCCGATGAACGCCTGCTCGCCAACCACGTGGCCTTCCCATCGATAGGTCTTGCATTCGAGCAGCGTCGGACCCTCGCCCGCGCGCGCCCGAGCCACGGCCTCGGTGGTGGCCTGGTAGACTTCGACTACGTTGTTGCCGTCGACGATCACGCCCGGGATGTTATAAGCCTTCGCGCGCTGCGCGATGTCGCGCACCGACGTTACGGTCTGCATCGGAGTAAATTCGCCGAAGCCGTTGTTTTCACATACGAAAATGACCGGCAGCTTCCATACCGCAGCCAGATTCAGCGATTCGTGGAACGTGCCCTCGTTCGACGCGCCGTCGCCGAAAAAGCATGCGGTCACGTCGTCCTTGCCGGCGATAACGGCGGCGAGCGCCGAGCCTGTCGCGATTGGCAGTCCCGCGCCGACGATCCCGTTCGCGCCCAGGATGCCGAGCGAGTAGTCCACTATATGCATCGAACCGCCTTTGCCTTTGCAGTACCCCGTTTTTTTGCCGAAGATCTCCGCCATCATCTGCTTGAGCGTTCCGCCCTTGGCGATGAGGTGGCCATGTCCGCGATGGTTGGAGGTAATACGGTCGGTCTTGCGCAGCGCCGCACATACGCCGGTGGAGCTGGCTTCCTCACCGATCGACACATGGACGAATCCCGGTATTTCACCGGCGAGCGAGAGATCGCGCACCTTGCTCTCGAACTCGCGGATACGTTGCATCGAACGATACATTTCGAGCAGCTTGTCTTTGCCTACGTCCATCTCGCCTATGCCTCCGATTTAATCCGGGACGCTCGTTTTGCGAACCCTCGCGCGCGCAGACGGCGCATCGATGCCCGCCTCGGCGAAGCGCCGAAAGCGCATCCTAACGAAGCGCAACCGTATGCCGATTCCGGTCGTAGGGTCAAATGCCCGGAACGCCGGGTATCGACCATTGGCGAAACCCGAAGGGGCGCGCGTTGTCTAGCGCGCAGCGCGTA
>DASPQU010000437.1:0-3183 GCA_035624805.1 Binataceae bacterium (SeqCode)
GCGCAATCTTTTCGGCTTTTTCGTAATTCTGCTGCGCTTCTGCGACCTTGGTCGCCTGCAATGCCGAATCTCCTGCCGCCAGCAAATCATCGACCGACCCGCGACGGCATCCGGCAAGCACGGTCAGGACGCTCGCAACGACGACGGTGGCCATCCTGACGACGCCCGGCGACTTCGGCCGAACTTCTCGAAACATGCGGGAACCTCCTGAAGCGTTGATGTGAACGATGAAGCCCAAGACGAGGCTCTCGATTCATCTTAAACCGGATCGAAGATGAGGGCCATAAAAAGGCGCGGGATCATTGGCCTCAAAAACCCCGTGCGTTATAACAAATTCGTGCGAATCGTTCTGATCGCAGCGAAACAGCTCGAATTTGCCAAGACCCGGCTGGCCGCCTTGATGCCGGATGTCGAGCGGCGCGTGCTTGCGCATGCGATGTTCCGCGACGTGCTAGCGGCGGCGCATGGCTCGCGCCGCGCGGACCGCGTGGCAGTCGTCACCTCCGATCCGCCGCTGCTCGAAGAAGCCCGCAAGGCCGACGCGATCGTGATCGACGAGGAGTTTCCACGCGGCCTCAACGCCGCCGTCAAGCTCGCGACCGGGGCCCTCGTCGCCGCGGGCGCCCGTCAGGTATGCACGGTTCTTTCGGACATCCCGATGATCGGCGCCGCCGATATTGATATGGTGTTCGACGCTTTGACGGCGTCGCCGGGCGTTATACTGGTGCCCTCGCGTGACTTCACGGGCACCAATATGATAGCGCGCACGCCGCCCGATATAATCGGAACCCATTTCGGCCGGTTGAGTCTTGTGCGTCACTTGGATGAATGCCAGCAGGCGGGGATCGCCTGCGAAATACTGAGACTTGCGCGTCCCGCGCTCGATCTCGACCTGCTGTCGGATCTGGCGGAATTCGTGCGCGTTGCCGGTCCGAGCAATACCCTGAATCAGCTTGCCCGCCTTGGAATCGCCCCTGACTGAATCGACCCGATCAATGAACCTGATCGAACCTATCGAGCGGTTCGGGGAGGATATCCTCGAAGCCGTCGCGGCGCTGGGAAACTTTATCCTGTTTCTCGCGCAAGCCTTCCGCCTCATCTTTGCTCCGCCGTACAAGCCCCGGCTCGCGATTCGTCAGGTTCGCACCATAGGAGCGGAATCTCTTCTTCTGGTGACGTTGATCGCGACGTTCACCGGCATGGTCCTAGGACTTCAGGGGTACAACACGCTGCGCCGATTCGGTTCGGAGGGAGCGCTGGGGACGGTCGTTGCCCTGACGCTGGTGCGAGAGCTCGGGCCCGTGCTGGCGGCGCTGATGATAGCGGCGCGGGCGGGTTCCGCGATGGCCGCGGAGCTCGGCGCGATGCAGGCGACCGAGCAGGTCGACGCGCTCACCGTGATGGCGATAAACCCGATTCAGTATTTGGTATCGCCGCGGATGCTGGCCGGGATCATAACGTTTCCGCTGCTGACCTCGATTTTCGACGTGGTCGGAATCTGGGGCGGGTACTTTATCGGCGTGGGCCTGATGGGCGCACCCGGCAGCAGCTATATGAACGGCATCGCCGCGAACCTCGAGTCGCACGACATCGCGACCGGACTTTACAAGGCGCTGGTGTTCGGAGTCACGGTTACCTGGGTTTGCTGCTACAAGGGGTACTATGCCCGTCGGATGGCCACCGGCGTGAGCGAGGCCACGACCGCCGCGGTCGTGCTATCGAGCATTTTGGTGCTCGCTTTTGACTTCTGCATAACCGCGATAAGCTGACCGGTTCAATGGCCAACGCCAATCACAACGGAGCCGCCATCGAGGTGCGCGAACTTCGCAAGCACTTCGGACGCCAGCAGGTGCTCACCGGAGTCAACCTTCAGGCGCCGACGGGAATGATCACGACGATCGTCGGGCCCTCGGGATGCGGCAAGACGGTGTTCCTGAAGCATCTGAACCTGCTGTTGCGGCCCGATTCGGGCGAGATAATGATCGACAGTGTAGACGTGACTGCGCTATCGGGACGCGCTCTCGACCCGGTGCGCGAGAAACTTGGAGTTTTGTTTCAGGCCGGCGCGTTGTTCGATTCGATGACCATATTCGAGAACGTTGCGTTTCCATTGGTGGAAAAAACCAGGCTGACACGCGAAGAAATCGCCGAGCGGGTGCGCGAGACGCTTCATGAAGTGGCCTTGGAAGGCGTCGAGGGCAAGTATCCGTCCGAGTTATCGGGCGGGATGCAGAAGCGCGCAGCGCTTGCCCGCGCACTTATCGGCAAGCCGAAGATTCTTATGCTCGACGAGCCGACCACGGGCCTCGATCCGACGCGCACCGGGGCCATTCACGCGCTCATAAGGCGCACGCAGGAGCATTTCGGCCTTACGGTCGTGATGGTGAGTCACGAGGTGCCCAAGGTTTTTGAAATCTCGGATCGCGTGGCATTCATGCACGGCGGCAAGGTCGCCTTGTTTGGGACGCCAAGTGAGATTACAGGAGCCAAAAACGAAGAATTCGAGCGATTTCTTGCAGGAAGGGCAGCGGCCGACGAGGCCGACTGATAACAATCCAAGCCGGGAAAGGACCCGATGTACGCCAGTCGCACTACACAGCTAATCGTTGGAATATTCGGGGTTATGGGGATACTTGCCCTTGCGATTCTTTCCCTTCGCCTGGGTCGGATATCGCTGTTCCCGGCACCCAGCTATACGATCTACGCCAATTTCGACAACGTCGCCGGACTCAAGACCAACGACGCGATCGAAATTGCGGGCGTCAAGGTCGGCAAGGTTATGAGCATCAGTCTCAATCGCGAGCGCGCCAAGGTGCAGATGCAGATAACCGAAGGCGTGCCGATCGATGACGAGGCGATCGCCGCGATTAAAACCAGCGGGATCATTGGCGACAAATACGTTTCGATCGCGCTTGGCGGCGGCGACAGGGATCTCAAGAACGGCGACACCCTGCGCATGACGCAGTCGGCCTTCGTTCTCGAAGACGCCATCGGCCAGCTAATCAACACTTCGGGAGGCGCTGGCGGCGCGAGTCCGTCGGCAAAAGCGAGCGCAACTCCGACGCCGAAACCGACCGCAACGCCGACGCCAAAAGCCGGTGCGAAGCCTAATTCTTGAGCATCCGTCGATCGTGACTCCGCCGGGGAATCGAAGCAGGATAAAGGGATAAAAGAAACAGGATC
>DASPQU010000438.1:0-3630 GCA_035624805.1 Binataceae bacterium (SeqCode)
TCTCGTCGGAGATGCTGCTGCTGCAGTGGTGATTCTTCGTCAGAGCGGCAGCCGATAAGCTCGGGCTGCAGTTTTCGCGAACATGTCAGCCTTTTCGGACGCCGTGAAGCCCGCGGCGATCTTCTTGAACGAGTTCCACAGCACCGCGTACGAGCACGAAACGCGATCGACCGGGAAATTGCTCTCAAACATGCATCGACTCGGTCCGAAGCAATCGATCGTGTGCAGATAGTAATCGCGCGTCGCCGCTGCCAGTTCGTCGGAGGTCGGCGGCTGCGGACGCCGATGCCAATCGAATCCGTTGACCGGCATGTTGATGCCGCCGAGCTTCGCATACACGTTTTGACATCGCGCGAGTTCCGCGATATCGCGTTTCCACTTCGCGAAAATCTCGGCGCGCTTGCCCTGATACGGTCCAACGAGGAGAGGTCCGCCAAAGTGATCGAGAACGATCGTTGTATCGGGAAACGCTCGCGCGAGGCTTGTCACTTGCGGCAATTGCGGATGATACTGCCACGCGTCGAAGCTGAGATTCAGTTTCTTGAGTTTAGCGAAGCCCTCGCGAAAGCGCGGATTCCCGTAAAGATTCTCCGGCGGATTCGTATGTGAATTGCGAATCTCGGGCGATGGATCGAATCCGCCTGCATGACGGATGCCACGAAATCGCGCGGGCGCCGCTGCTATATGCGCTTGGAGGACAGGCTCTACCGCGGCGCCGAGCGCGAGGTCGGCGAAGCTCACGATTCCTGCTGCGACTCGCGTATTTCCGTATTGTCCGCTGGCGCTTTGGGCGGCGATGCCGTTAACGAACTCCGTTTCTCCGACCGGTTTCAGCGTGTCGGGGCCGTCGGCGCGATACATCGACATGCACTCGACGAACACTGTGGCGATTACATTGTGGCCTGTTGATGTGTCGGCAACGATTTCATCGAGCATGTATCGGCTGCCGGGATGGTCCCAGAGGTGATGGTGCGGATCGATGATAGCAAGCTCGGGATCGATCGGCGCCTCGATGCGCTGCGCGAGCCATGACTCTCTTTCCTGGTTTTTTCTCTCCGCTTCACGCGTTGACATGGTCCACCTCCGCTCGCGGCGGCGCGAATCGTCTATTTGAATTCAGGGACAACTTCTTCAGCGATGATTGTTGCGTTGCGTTCGACGTCTTCGCTGCGGCACGCCCAGGGCATGAAAATCGTTCGGACGCCGGCATCGATGTACTCCTTGATGCGCTTGCGGAAATCGGCCGGCGTTCCGGATAACGTGTAACGCTCCGCGATTTTCGAGAAATCCTGCGCGTAGCTCCTGCCCAGCGTCTGCGCTGCCTGCGCAAGTGCGCGCTCGCGATCACTATCGATCGACGCGAAAATGAATAGACCGTTCGAGAAAGGCTCCTTGTCGCGACCCGCATCACTCCGCATCTTCGTGATCTTCTCGATACTGTCGCGGACCATTTCCGGCGTATACATGTACGGCATCCATCCGTTCGCATAGCGCGCCGCGCGAAGCATCGCCGGCTCCTTGCGTCCCGCGACCCAAATCGGAGGATGCGGCTTCTGTATCGGATGGGGCGACAAGGTTACGTTGCGAAACTTCGTGTAACGCCCCTCGAAGGTCACATCCTTCTCAGTCCACAGGCGCTTGATGACTTCCAGCGCTTCGTTGGTGCGCGATCCGCGTTGTTTAACGGGAATCCCGCAGGCTTCGAACTCGCGCGGAAATTCTCCGCCGACGCCGATGCCCAAGTGATAGCGACCGTTGGATGCGAAATCGAGCACCGAGGTCAGCTTCGCCGCCATCACGGGATTGTAAAGCGGCAGCAGCACGATGCTGCTGACGAGCTTTATCGTGCTCGTAGCTCCGGCGGCGACCGACAGCGAGATCAGCGAGTTGGATACCGGCGTATGGAACATCACGTGTTCGCCGACGGATAGATAGTCGTATCCGAGCGCTTCCGCCTTGCGCGCGAAACCGGCGATATCCTTCATCGCGGGAATCGCGACTCCGAACTCAATTCGTTCCATGCGACCGACCTCCACGCCGTCTTGACAACCTAAGACAGTCTTGGTTACGCCCTCAAGAGCCGGGATGTCGTTCTAACAAACGAATCCGATCTTCACCGCCTCGCGCGCGCGGAGGATTTGGTTATGGACCTGCACACTGTCGACGAAAACAATCGCTGGCGGCTCGAGACTCCGGGCCATGCGGGATGGGCGCGGACAGCGTCGCCCGACGATCCTGACCGTTATCTCCTGATATCGACGGATTGCCACGCGAACGAGCCCGGCCATCTATGGTTCGACCGGATGGACAAGAAATACCGCGACCGGCTTCCGCATGAGGAAGTAGACGCAAGAGGCGAAAAATGGATGGTCACCGAAGGGGGACAGCGCTCGCGAATCCGCACCCGCAACGTCGAGAAGATTGCGCAGGACAGTGAGGATCGATTGCGCGGCAAGGCGGGCCGCGATCCGCTCGATAGGATTCGCGATCACATTCGCGACGGCATCGACGCTGAGATTATTTTTCCAAACAAGGGCCTTCTGATGTTCGCCACGCGCGACGCCGAGTTCGGCGCTGCTCAATGCCGCATCTGGAACGATTGGGCATGGGAGCACTTCGGCAAGTACAATGACTTCATGTCGCCGGTCGCCGCCATCATGACGGCGGATATCAGTTTGGCGATCAACGAGGTAAAACGCGTTGCGAAGATCGGATTTCGCGCGCTCACCCTGCCGTGCAAGCCGATCTTCGGCCCGCACGACGCGCGCGACCTCAACTACAACTTTCCGGCGTTCGATCCGATGTGGGCGGTGATCCAGGACTGCGATCTGCCGATCACGTTCCACGTCTCGACCGGTCGCGATCCGCGTGCGGCACGCAAAGACGGCGGCGCAGTCGTGAATTACGTTTCCCACTCACTCGCGCCGACGATCGAGCCGGTAGCGAATCTATGCGCGTCGGGCGTGATCGAGAGATTTCCGAAAATTCGTTTCGCCGCTGTCGAATCGGGCATCGGATGGGTTCCGTGGGCTCTCACCGCGATGGACGAGGCGTACCGCAAGCATCATCTGTGGGCGTTTCCAAAACTTAAGAAGCTTCCGAGCGAGTATTTTCGAACCAACGGCGCGGCAACATTTCAGGAAGATCCCGCCGGCCTTCAATTGGCCGAATCGTGGAATCTCGTTGACAACTTTATGTGGGCCAACGATTATCCGCATGCGGAGGGCACGTGGCCTCATTCAGCTGAGGCGATCGAGCGTGAGATGGGAGGATTGAGCGAGGAGAGCCGCACGAAGATTTTGGGGATGAATGCTGCGCGGATGTTCAATTTCGATGTCGACGCTCTGCTGACACGACGCCGGAGCGCGAGCGTCGCGGACGCTCTCCAAAGTTGATCATCGTGAATACGATAAAAGACAGGGTTGCCATCTGCGGTCTTGGCGAAACCAGGTATTACAAGCGCGGGACCGCGCCGGTCGCCGAGTTCAAACTCGCGATCGAGGCCATAACCCGCGCTGCGGATGACGCGGGAATCGCCGTCACCGATATCGACGGCTTCGCCTCATACAGCAACGATCGCAACGATCCTTCGCGGCTCGCGACTGCGCTTGGGCTCAAACATCTCGCCTA
>DASPQU010000439.1:0-2135 GCA_035624805.1 Binataceae bacterium (SeqCode)
GTTCGACTTCACCCGCATACTCCCGGCCGCCGATCGTTCCATCGCACGGCCTGCTCAAGATGAGATCCGACGCGCAACAGCAGATCCTCGCGGCCGAACGCTGCGACGAGCTGGACGCCCACCGGCAAGCCCTGCGGTGTCCAATGAAGCGGCAGCGAGATGGCAGGCTGTCCGGTCACATTGAAGGGACTCGTGAACGAGACAAAGGCGCCGGACCTGATGAATCCTTTCAGCGGCTCTCGAGGGTCGGGCACGAGCTCTCCGAGCGGCGGAGGCGGCTCCGGGAGCGTGGGCGTCACGAGCAGGTCGAAGCCACCCTCCCACCACGCGGCGAGTTTTCGGGAGTAGCGATGATTCGCTTCGACCGCCGCGAGGTACTCGGTGCCGCTGACCTTCCAGCCCAACTCGGTCATTATCCAGTTGTCAGAGTTCATGTCGTCCGCGCCGATCTTTCTCCCGATTGCGGCCTCGTCGGACGAGATCGGCTTGTCCTGTTGCATCGAGAGCACTGATTTCGTCTGCACCTGCCATAGTTCACCTGGGCGGATTCAATCGCGAACCCTTTGTTATCGAGTCCGCAGGCAAGCGCGCAATCTAGCACCGCTGCGACCTTGTACGAAGCGTGCGATTCGACTCGATCGCGACAAGATCGCGGGAGAATTTTCGCGCCGAAGCGATGCGCAACGCGGCTTGGAAGACGACCGCGTTTTGGCGTAGCGTGCAATTCTCAGCCGCGCGCGAACGAAAACAAAACAAACCGCGAGGAGAAGCTGGAAGATGTCCAAATCGGAACGCTACGAAAAAGGCGCAGCCAAGATGAAGGAACTGTTCGGAGTCGAGCCGCGACCGGGAATGATGCAGGCGGATTTCCAGCAAATCACGGTCGAGCATCTATTCGGGGAAATTTGGACACGTCCGAATCTGACGATCAGGGAACGCTCGATGATCACGATGGCTACGCTGACCGCGCTCGGGCGCGATCCGGAATTGAAGACCCATGTGCGTGGCGCGCTGAACCTGGGAATCCCGCGCGAAACAATCAACGAGATCATGATCCATCAGGCGCATTACGCGGGATGGCCGGCGGGCGTTAACGGACTGCGTCTCGCGCGCGAGGTTTTCGACGAAGTCGACGGCAAGAAAAGCTAGTAGAAGGTCTGCGCAAGTGCGCCTCAGCACCCCCTTCCTAACCTTCCCCCGCAACTGGACGCGGGGGCAGGAAAGGAAAAGACCTTCCCCCGCAACTACGTGCGCGGCTGGGAATAAGACGCGTGACCGGCAACAACTAAACGGGGCCAAATGCCTGATTCCTTCCCTCGCAATCTTTTGCGGGGGAAGGTTAGGAAGGGGGTCTGAATCATGTTGGCTTCCCAAGGTTGGAATCGAAACCGATTTGGACGGCATCCACGCCGTCAGGAGAAACGAAAATGAGTGCGACAAATATCGACACGGGCACCAACGATCTTCTCGCGAGCATTGACGAAAACGTGCTGACGCTGACGATGAATCGGCCTGACGCGCGCAACGCGATGTCAGGCGCAATGACCAGCGCACTCGCCGAGCAGCTTGCGAAGGCCGAGCTTGACCCTGCCGTCAAATGCATCGTCCTGACCGGCGCGGGCAAAGGATTCTGCGCAGGCGGCGACGTCAAGGGAATGGCGGCGCGCGGCGACGGAACTGTCGGCGACAATACGATCGACGCCGCTATCCATCGGCAGCGCGTCAATCAGCGCGCGACCTCGGGAAAGTTGTTCAAGATGCCGAAGCCGACGATAGCGTCCCTGCCGGGTGCGGCTGCCGGCGCAGGACTCTCGCTCGCGCTCGCATGCGACCTGCGCATCATGGCGAACACAGCCGTGATGACGACAGCGTTTGCTCGCGTCGGATTCTCGGGCGATTACGGCGGCACGTACTTTCTCACTCAGCTCGTAGGATCGGCCAAAGCGCGCGAGCTTTACTACCTGTCCGATCGCGTGACCGCGGACGAAGCGCTTCGACTGGGACTCACGAACTGGGTCTGCGCGCCCGAGGAGTTGGCGTCAAAGACGCGCGAAATCGCTCAGCGACTCGCGAAAGGCCCTTCCATTGCCTTCCGCTATATTAAGGAGAACCTCAATCGCGCGATGGCCGGCGAT
>DASPQU010000440.1:0-3309 GCA_035624805.1 Binataceae bacterium (SeqCode)
GGAGGGAATCGTCGCTTCTCATCGATTTGCGCGGACGGCGCGATGCTCTCCGTGACGATCAACGACAAGGGTAAAGAGGTCAGCCGCAAGCGCAGCCGGCAGCTTTTCGATCCCGACAAGGACCCCGTTTTCGATCAACCAGCGATGGCCGGCGGCATGATCTTCCTCGACAGTTATTACGGCCAGATCCTGCCCGTTGATATTTCGGGCGAGCAGGCGGCCGCGCAGCCCGCATGGTCGGTCCTCGGCGACGCGGACAAGGGATGGCGTCCGGGAGGATGGCAGACGATCGCGGCATCTGCCGACGGCTCGAAGCTGTACGTCCTGATGCATCAGGGCGGCGAGTGGACGCACAAGCAGTTCGGCAAGGAAGTCTGGGTTTTCGATGCGAAAACGCATCAGCGTCTCGAAAAGATCACGCTGACGACTCCCGGCTATTCGATCCGCGTGACCAACGAGCCCAAGCCGCTGCTCTTCAATCTCATTCTCGCGCCTGAGCCGAAACTTGAAACCTACTCGTCGGCGGACGGCAAGTGGACCTTGCGCTTTACGTTCAAGGACTTTCTATCTCCGTTTCTTCTTTATGGTCCCTGAGATTCCATCGATCGATCCGGTCGTCGGATGGGTCGCGGCGCTCGCCGTCGCCGCTATCTTTGCCGGATCGTCTGCGATCAAGCTCGCCAATCTGCCGGCGTTTCGCGCCGCGCTGAGCGACTATCGAATCGTTCCCGAGAGCGTCGAGCTTCCGGTCGCGGTTGCGATTCCGCTCGGCGAGATGATCGGGGCGGCTGGAATTCTGCTGAACACGCAACGCGCCCTTTCGGGTTCGCTTCTGATCGCGCTCCTTGTCGTTTTCAGTATCGCGATTGCCGTGAATATCGCCCGCGGGCGGCGCGATATCGACTGCGGATGCTTCGGGCCTGCTCTCAGGCAAACGCTGAGTGCGTCGATGCTCGTGCGCAACGGCGGGCTCGTCGCGCTGTGCGGGATTGCGATGGCGCCGCGCTCCGTTCGTGCGCTTGGATTTCTGGACGTCACGACGATTGCCGCGGGAGCGGCCTCGATCGTGATCCTTTACATCGGCGTCAATTTCCTGATGGCCAACGCTCCCATGCTCAGGGAATTTGAGGCGCGTTATGCTTGAGGCGCTCGTCGTATCGCAGGTGATCCTGTGGATCGTCGTGATCGCGCTGAGCGCGGTCGTGATGGCGCTGGTCAGGCAGATCGGCGTGCTGCACGAGCGAATCGCGCCGATGGGCGCGCTCACGATCGATCACGGTCCGAAGATCGGCGAGGTTGCCCCGGTCTTCGAGCTTGGCGTCGTGGGCGGCGGCGGAAAAATCCGGGTGGGCGCAGCCGACGCGAACGGCAAGGGTACGCTGTTGATGTTCGTCTCGCCGACCTGTCCGGTGTGCAAGAAGATGATTCCGATCGTGAAATCGCTCGCGAAGGAGTCGGAGAAATTCGTCCCGGTCTTCGCAAGCGACGGCGAAGAACCCGAACAGGAACGCTTTGCGCGCGAAAATAATCTCGCGCCGTATCCGCTCGTGCTGTCGCGCGAGCTTGGGACAACCTACCAGGTCGCGAAGCTGCCCTACGCGGTTTTGATCGATGCGAACGGAATCGTGCGCGCGAAGGGACTCGTGAACACGCGCGAGCATCTGGAAAGCCTCATTCAGGCCGAAGAATTCGGAGTCGCTTCGCTTCAGGACTACTTGAAGGATCGCGTCGCATCGGAAAAGATGGCGGCGGGCAACGGGCAAAGGAAACATCATGGACAGATTCGTTGAGCATCTGAGCCGCAAAGTGGCGCAACATACCTCGCGCCGAAGTTTCCTCGCGACGCTGGGAACGATGATGCTTGGCGCATTTGCGTTTCCTCTCCTACCCGTCGATCGCGTCGCGCCGCGGGCCGAGGCTGCCGACAACAAGAACAACGACACGACCTGCGAATACTGGAAATACTGCGCGATCGACGGCTACCTCTGCACGTGCTGCGGCGGCAACTCGCACGATTGTCCGCCGGGCGCCACGCCCTCGCCGACGTCGTGGGTCGGCACCTGCCACAACCCGGGCGACAATCGCGATTACATCGTCAGCTATCGCGATTGCTGCGGCAAAGCGTCGTGCGGCAAGTGCATGTGTGCGAACACCGAAGGCGAGATGCCGATCTATCGCACGCAGCTCGACAGCGATCTCATCTGGTGCTTCGGCGCGCCGACGATGGTCTATCACTGCTCGACGGCGGAAATCGTCGGCGCAAAGTAGGACCCTCGAAACTTGATGCAGGTGGGACAGGCGTCCCTGCCTGTCCGGACGCGAACCGGCGCAGCCATGCCGGAGCGGATATTCGTTTGTCTCTGATTACCGCATCGTAGGAAGATAGCTTCGCGATGACGACTGCGCTCGACTTAAGCCACATCCGATACGAGGAACGCGACCATATCGCGGTCATGACTTTCGACCGGCCGTCGGTTCATAACGCGATCGGCCCGGCGACGATGGTTGAGCTCGCGCGCGTTCTCGACCATCTCGAATCCACTTCCGACGCCATCGCGCTTATCGTGACCGGCGCAGGCGATCGCACTTTCGTTTCGGGCGGCGATCTTAAGGAACTGGAACAGCTCACCACCTACCAGGCCGCGGCAGACATGTCGCGCACGATGCAGAAGCTGACGAATCGGATGGTCGCGCTTCACATTCCCGTGATCGGCGCGATCAACGGCGACAGCTTCGGCGGGGGATGCGAGGTCGCGCTCGCGTGCGACATCCGAATCGCGAGCAGCAAGGCGCGCTTCGCATTCAAGCAGGTGACGATAGGAATCACGCCGGCGTGGGGCGGCCGCGATCGGCTGCTCGCCGCGGTCGGACGCGCGACGGCGCTGCGTCTGCTCCTGACCGGCGAGGTGATCGATGCCGCTCGCGCGCTGAGTATCGGTCTGGTCGACCAGGTCGTCGAGCCGGCGGGCGTGATGCCGGCGGCGATGGAGCTGGCGAAGTCGATCGCGGCGAATTCTCACGGGGCGGTTCGGGCGATAAAGCACGCGCTTCATGACGGTCACGGGCTCGGCGGTGATGACGCGATCGAGTTCGAGGCCGACATTTTCGCGCGCACATGGATTTCCGACGACCATCTCAAGGCGGTCGAGGCATGGAAGCGCCGGCGCGGCTGATCGCCGGGGCGCCACTGCCGGAGTGACGACATGGCAAACGACATCAACCTATCGAGAGGCGCCAACGGAGCGACAATCGAAACCGCTTCCCCCGCGCGCGACAGGCTGTCGCAGGCGGAAAAGCGATGGCGCGAGC
>DASPQU010000441.1:0-2117 GCA_035624805.1 Binataceae bacterium (SeqCode)
AACATCCTGGATTTCGAACACGACTTCCCCAACGCGAAGATTTTTAAGCTCGAACAGAACTATCGCTCCACTAAGACGATTCTCGCCGCTGCGGGCGCGGTCATCAGCAATAATCGCGAACGCAAGCCCAAGAGCCTGTGGACCGAAAACGAGGGCGGCGAGAAGGTCACCTATTTTACCGGGATGACCGAGCGCGACGAGGCCGATTTTATCGCGCGCGAAATCGCCTCGATCACCCAGGATCAAAAGCTTCGCCCCGCTGACGTGGTGGTCTTTTACCGCGTGAACGCACAATCGCGTGTAATCGAAGAGGCGATGGTGCGCCGGCGGGTCCCGTATTACATCGTCGGCGGAACCCGCTTTTACGAACTTCGCGAAATCCGCGATCTGCTGGCCTACCTGCGGGTGCTCGCGAATCCTGCCGACGCGCTCAGTCTGGAACGGATGGCGGGAACGCCGCCGCGCGGGATCGGCGCAAAAACAATCGAGGCGATGAACGAAATCGCTACGCGCGAGAAGATCCCTGCCTTCGAAGGATTGGGGCGACTCGAAACCGCGTCGTCAATCGCGCTGCGTACCGCCAAGAGCGCAGGCGCATTGTATGCGTGGATGACCGACCTGATGCATCGCGCGCCGTCGATTGGCGTGCGCGAGATTCTTGAACAGGTGATCGCCCACAGCGGCTATATTCAACACCTCGAAGGTCTCGCCGACGGCGCAGCGCGAAAGCAGAACGTGGCTGAGTTGACGACCGCAGCCGGCAACTTCGACGCCGAACATGCAGGCGGTCTCCAGGAATTTCTCGAACGCGTCGCCCTGGTAAGCGATGCGGACCAGGTTGGCGCACAGGGCGGACGCGTATCGCTGATGACGCTGCATACGTCAAAAGGATTGGAGTATCCGGTCGTGTTCATCGCCGGGATGGAAGAAGGATTGTTCCCGCATCAGAGGTCGTCCGACGACGGCGGCGAAATCGAGGAAGAACGCCGCCTGTGCTACGTCGGGATGACGCGGGCGCGTCGGCTCCTGTATTTGACGAACACGCTGTCTCGCGAGCTTTATGGGCAGCGCGGCGAAAGCCGCCCGTCGCGGTTTCTCGGGGAAGTCGATTCGAATCTGATTCGTCGAATCGCCCCCGAGCATCGTCCGCAAACCTTTGTGAAGCCTCTCGTGCAACCGGGCGAAAGCTATATCGATTACAGCGAGTCGCAGCTCGCGCCCTCGGACCTGGCCGAAACCGGAGGCCTGGGAATCGGAATGCGCGTGATGCATCCCGCGTTCGGACGCGGTGTAATTCGTAAACGCGAAGGCCGCGGGGAATCCGCCAAACTCTGGATCAACTTTGAAAGAGGCGGCCTCAAGCTTCTCGTTCTCAAATTCGCCAACCTAAGGCCGATTGCCGACTGAGGGTGCTTCGCCTATCATTTTGAAGCATAGGAGTGCGGAGTTCCGGGGAGGTGGGGAAGCCGGCGCCGCTCGCGATTACATTGAGCAGATTGATTAGCAAAGCCGGTTTCAAGTTTATCGCGGGACTCATGATAGCCCTGCTGCTCGCGATTGCGCCTTCTATCGCGCGCGGATGGAGCGAAGACGAGTTCGAACGCCGACCTCTGTTTGCCTACCCCCTTCCCCGCGGTCACGACTCGATCGTCGGAAACCCCGTCGTCTATCAGGTCCAGAAGGGCGATACGCTCCTCGACGTCGGACGATGGTTCGGAGTCACGGCGAAGGAAATCTCCGACGCCAACGGCCATATCGATTGGTGGACGCCCCCGGTCGGCAAGAAGGTCATCCTCCCGACTGAACACGTCCTTCCCGATACGCAGCATACCGGACTGATTCTGAACATCCCGGAGATGCGGCTTTACTATTTCTATCCCGCGCCGATCGGGGCTGTACCTCGCTCCAAGGCGGGCCTGAGAAAGGCTTCCTACTCCGAAGACGCCGATGCTCCTCCCGCCCACGGACGGGCACATCATCACGGATCGATGCTGGCGCACGTCGTGTACACGTTCCCGGTCGGCCTTGGCCGCTTCGACTGGAAAACGCCGGTGGGATCGTTCACCGTGCGCGGCAAAACCAAGGACCCGACGTGGGTTGTTCCCGACGACATTTAC
>DASPQU010000442.1:0-3042 GCA_035624805.1 Binataceae bacterium (SeqCode)
CGAGGATGCCTAGTCGCGGATGATAGGTGACGAGGTAGTTGCCCGGATGAAAATCGGTATGCAGGATGCCGAACTCCGCGATCTGCCGCCAGGTGATTTCCGAGCACTTCAGAGCGACCCATCGGCGCAGTTCCAGGTCAACGGCGTCGCCGAAAACGTCCGTGAGAGGATAGCCGTCGATAAACGTCATCGTGAGCACGCGACGCGAACTCAGCTCGCGGACAACGGTCGGAACTATCACCTCGGGATCGTCGGCGAAGAGCTTTCCGAACTCGGTCATGTTGCGCGCTTCGAGAACGTAGTCCAGTTCCTCACGCAGGCGCGCCTGCAACTCGGCATAGATGGTTGCGGTGTCAATCTTCTGACGCATCACGTCGCGCGCAATCGCGCCGAGCGTGGTAAGCAGGAGTTTCAGATTGCCGAGATCCTGCTCGACCGTCTTGTCGATACCGGGATACTGGATCTTGACCGCGACTTCGCGCCCGTCGCGGGTGACCGCACGATGGACCTGGCCGAGCGATGCGGCGGCGAACGCCTCGCGCTCGAAGCTTCGAAACGCCTGCTCCGGAGGCTGCCCCAGTTCGCGGCGAAGCTGATCCTGGATCATCGGATAGCTCATCGGAGGCACGCCGGAATGCGTCGCCTTTAGAACATCGAGCGCCTCGACCGGCAATAAATCGTGACGCATTGCGAGCATCTGGATGAGCTTCATGAAGGCGCCGCGAAGCTGCGTCGAGCTTTCGACGACCAGGCGCGCGTTGCGAATATGAGTTTCGAGCAGTTCTTTCTCGCGACGTCCTGCGTTGAGGAAAGGGCGGCGCAGCTGCGACCACAGGTAGTTCGAGCCGACCTGCGAGGCGAGTTCACCCATCTTGATCGCGCGACGAGCGCGACCGCTGGTCAGGGGTTCGCGCTTCGTCATCGCGTGACCTCAGCCCCGGCAAGCCCGCTTCGATTGATCAGCGTCGCCGCGAATGCTGCGCCGAAGCCGTTATCGATATTAACGACCGTGACGCCACTCGAGCACGTGTTGAGCATCCCGAGCAATGCTGCGATTCCGCCGAATGCTGCGCCGTATCCGACGCTGGTGGGGACGCCTATCACGGGCTTATCAAGCAGCCCCGCCACGACAGACGGCAGCGCGCCCTCCATTCCTGCGACCACGATCAACACGCTGGAGTCGCGGAGCGAGTCGACATTAGCGGTCAGCCGATGTAATCCTGCGACGCCGACGTCGTAGAGGCGGACGACGCGATTTCCGAACAGTTCGGCGCATACGGCGGCTTCTTCAGCGACCGCAAGATCCGAAGTTCCCGCGCTGATTACCGTTACCGCGCCGCGACATTTTGCGACCGGCGGCGTTTTGGTCAGCGATGCGACACGGGCCTCCGGGTAGTATTTGAGCCCGCGGACCTTGCGCCTGAGCGCGTCCGCCTTGCCCCCGTCGACGCGCGTGACGACGAGATTCGCGCCCGATTTCAGGATCGAATTTGCGATCGCGGCGATTTGCTCGGCGGATTTGTTTTCGCCGAAAACCACCTCCGCGATACCGCGACGCATCGCGCGATGTCCATCCACTTTGGCGAAACCGAGATCCTCGAACGGCAGATGCTTGAGATCGGAGAAAGCCTTGTCGACGCTACTGACCCCGGCGGCCACCTCGTCGAGGATCTTCCTGATACGATCGGGGTTCATGGCGCCCGAGTCTGATCTTCCCTGAGCGAATGACCGAGATAAAGCATCAGTTCGCGCACCGCGCGCGCGTCGCTGCGCACGACGGTGATCGTCACGTCGTCCAGCTTGAGCTGCTCCCCGAGTTTCGGAATATGTCCAAGTTTGTCGACCACGAGACCGCCGATGCTAGCATAATCGTCGGCCTCCGGGAGTTTCAGACCGAAGCGCTCGTTGAGCTCGGCGACGGAAACCTGCGCGGCGACACGCAGGGTGCGCCGATTGATAATCCGCGCCAAGCGCTCCTTCGCGTCGTATTCGTCCTCGATTTCGCCGACGATCTCTTCGAGCAGGTCTTCGACGGTCAGGATACCGGAAGAGCCTCCGTATTCGTCGACGATCACGCACAGATGCTCGCGGGTGCGTTGCAGTGCGACGAGAATCTGATCGACCGCCATCGATTCGGGGAAATAGCTCACAGGGCGCATCACCTCGCGCACGGGACGGCTTAAGTCGGGCGATTCCAGAAGATCGAAGACGTGGATCACGCCGACGATATCAGTAATGCGTCGGTGAAAGACCGGGATTCGGCTGTAACCCTCGCGAGAAATGGTTTCGATGGCTTCCCTGATTGTCGTTTCCTCGGGGATCCCAACCACCCGAACCAGCGGCATCATCGCTTTGTGCGCATCGGTGCGCGCGAAGCGGAAAATCCGGCTGATCATCAATCGTTCGGCAGGGAGAATCGCGTCGGGCTGCGGACCGGTCGCAGTATGCGCGCCGCGGCGATGAAGCAGCAGGGCGAGGTCCTCGCGCGTGAGTCGTCCTCCCTCCTCTTCAATCGGCACGCCGAGCAGACGGCGCATCGCGCGGCTGAAGACAGTTTCAGCGGCCAGTATTGGGGCGAGAACCGTCGACAGAAACGTGAGCGGCGCCGCAGCAAAGCGTGCGAACGCGAGAGGACGTCCGAGCGCGATCAATTTGGGAATCGCCTCTCCTATGATCAGCGCTACCGGGGTGAGGATGACCGGCGCCCAGTAGGCCAGCGACGGACGTATTGTGTGAAGAAACGTCGTAAGCAGCACGCCCGCGATCACTATCGCCAGGTTGCTCGTGGTGAGGGCCAGCGCGAGGAGATGGTCGCGTTTTTCCAGCAGCGCATCGATTCTGCGCGCCGCCGCGCTGCCCGCTTCGCTTTCGGCCTTGACCTTCGCATCGTCAGCCGACACCAACGCGATCTCGCTGGCCGCGGCGAACGCCTGAACAAGGATGCATGCCAATATGGCCGCCCCCAAGCCTATCAGCGTCACTGGCATCGCCTGAGCCTCACCTGTTCGACGCTCGCGCCGCCCACGCGTTCCGCAGTCGCCT
>DASPQU010000443.1:0-3736 GCA_035624805.1 Binataceae bacterium (SeqCode)
CGCGATGAGCCGATCTGATTTCTTCGCGGTCAGCATCGTTCTCGGCAAGCGCGCCGGCGTCACCGACGTTCGCATTGACCGCGAACGCAACGTAAATCGATGGCGAGCGATGCTCGCGATATTCGACCTCCGCCTCCGCGAGCGCGGTTCGGCAGTCGAAGCACCAGTGCACGGGGCGAAGTCCGCGATAAACGTATCCACGCTTGACCAGCTCTCTCAGAACGCCGATCTCGGCGCCGTCGTACTCGGGCGTCATTGTGAGATAGGGATGAGCCCAGTCGCCGATACATCCGAGGCGTCGAAAATCCTGACGCTGGAGGTCCACCCACTTCTGCGCCTCGGTACGGCAGAGCCTGCGCAATTCCAGCTTGGAGGTGTTCCGCGCTTTCGGTCCCAACGCGCGCGAGACTTTGTGTTCGATCGGCATTCCGCCGCAGTCCCATCCCGGAACAAACGGCGACCGGTAGCCCAGCATCGAGCGCGACCGCACCACGAAGTCCTTGAGAATCTTGTTGAGCGCGGTCCCCAGATGCACGCGCCCGTTGGCGTACGGAGGCCCGTCGTGTAGCACCCACGTCGCAGCGTCCGCGCGCGACTCCATTAGGCGGCCGTAAAGATTCGTTTCATCCCATTTCTTCAGCATTTCCGGCTCCCGCTTGGCGAGATTCGCCTTCATCGGGAAGTCGGTTTTGGGAAGTTTGAGCGTCGATTTGTAGTCGGTACCTGCCACTGATGCGATAGCTTTCCATGCGCCGCTTCCATGCGTCGCGGCGACGTAGTCGTTGTTTCATTGAAGTCTGATGGAACCCGTCAGACGGCACAAGATTAGCCGAGACGCGTAGTATACGCGATCGCAGCGCTGGAACTCTGACGCGGCTGTTATGTCTAACGCCTTGCGTCGGGTGAATCGACGATCGCGCCGGTGCGCCGCGTGTCGTAAGAGCACAGTTCGGCAAGCTCGCGCGCAAAACGCGACGAATTAAGCGCGTCGAGCATCGCCCGGACCGGCTCCGATTCCATCTCGCGCCGCGGCACCACAAGATCGTAGCGTTCCTCGCGGATGGGAATGAAACCGAGACCGTAGGTTTCGGAAGCCACGCGTATCGTCGGCCCCGCCTCAGCTTCTCCCGCGGCTATCGCGGCGGCCACTTCAAGGTGTCCGCCGAGCGTGCGATCGTAACCGGCGATCTCCGATCCCTTGAGTCCAATATTCCGCAACGCGTCGTCCATCGCGAGCCGCGCGCCCGAGCCGATTTCTCGATTGACAATTCGGATCCCGGGCCGCGCGAGGTCATCGATCCTTTCGATTGGAGCGGGGGACCCGGATTTCACGGCGATCCCGATCTCCCAACATGCGAACGTAACGAACTCCGCGGGCCGGTGATAAACGCTGCGCGCCGGTCTGACATTGTATTCGCCGCTTCCAGGGTCGCGCAGGTGGATACCGGCTACGTGTACTCTGCCGGCGTTTAGCGCCTGAATCGCGGAGCGGCTGGAGCAACTCAACGTGACCACCTCGATCGGTGGTCGTCGGCGGGCAAGCCATTCGGAAAGAATCGAGACCCCCGGATCGCATCCTGCGATTGCAAGCGTCGAACCTATTTCCTCTCTTGAGCGAAACGACTCCACGGTCACGCGAGCGCCTGACGCACTCTTTATCACGCCGGTCGCGGGCGCGAGCTTGAGCGCGGGATTCTGAAGCGGCGTTGCGATGATCCTGCCGTTTACACGCGACAACGCGACGCGCTCTCCAGGGTTGGCGACGCGATGCACCTTGTCGCCTATCCACGTCGCGGATTCGAGAGTGTAGACAGGACCGGAGCCGAACAGCGCCTCGACCGATTGTCCAACCTCGCGCGCGAGCGCGATTGCGACTGTAACGCCGGGTTGATACGTGCCGGCTTCGATGGCGCCCAGTGCCTGACGCGAGATTCCCGCACGCTGCGCAAGTTCAGCCTGACTCACCCCGGCGGCGGCGCGAGCCGCTTTTATTTTGCTGGTTTCGGTCTTCGCCATGGTACTTGTCATTAGGCCAGCATTATGGCATATCCCTGCGTCATGCGAAAAGCCACCTCATTTCTGCTTATGACCGCGCTCGCAGCCACGATCGCCGCGCCCGCACCCTCATTTGCCCAAACGACATCCGCATCGTCAGGCGGATTCAGCCTTCTCGATTCGATCGGGGATTACTTCAGCAACTGGTTTGTACGCTCCGATCGCGCCAAGGCTACACAGCCGCACTGGATGACACCACTTGTGACAGGGACTCCTCGGCTCGAGCAGGAGCTTCGCTATGACCAGAGTTTCCAATCTGCACAATACGGACAAGAGACGACCAACTTCGGCAGTGGAAAAGGCCTTGAACTCATTCCGTGGGAAACCGTGGAGTTGATACTTGGAATACCCAATTACGTTGCGCACGAGTATCCCGGCAAGAAGGGCAAGAAGAACCGGGGTACCGACGGCTTCGCGGATTGGACCAGCACGATAAAATACCGCTTGCTTTCCGCGAACGAGGAAAACGGTAATTACATCCTTACCCTTTCGATGGTCTTTAGCGCTCCGACGGGACAGTCGCCCAACAGCCAGGGACACGCGATTTTCACGCCGACCATCTCGTTCGGAAAAGGGTGGGGTGACTTTGACTTCCAGAGCACGGTGAGCTGCGCGTTTCCCAATGGCGGGTTGGATCGTTTGGGGATGCCGGTCGCATACAACACAGCCTTCCAATATCACCTCTTCAAGTTTTTCTGGCCCGAATTCGAAGTCAACTACACGTGGTGGCCCGACGGAAACAACGCCGGCAAGAATCAGGTCTTTCTAACTCCGGGGCTGATTCTCGGGCGATTCCCGCTCTACGATCGCTTCAAGTTGGTGGCAGGAGCCGGGTTCCAGGTGGCGGTCACGAAGTTCAACCAGTACCACAACTCGTGGGTGATAACCGGGCGCATCCCGTTCTAATCGGCATCCGATCCGGGAGTATCGATGAGAAATTCGAACGATAGCCGTCGAGGCGGTGTAACGATGAAACTCGCCGCTGTCGTGATGCTCCTGATTGTGTTCGCAGGAAGCGCGAAGGCGGCGGAAATAACTATCGCGGCTGCCGCCGATCTTACCTTCGTGTTCAAGGATGTCGCCGCGCGCTTCCATGACGAAACTGGAGACACAACCAAGATCTCCTACGGATCCTCGGGCAACTTCTTCTCGCAGCTTTCGAACGGCGCGCCCTTCGACCTGTTTTTCTCGGCGGACGTGAACTATCCGAAAAAGCTGGAGGAAGCGGGGCTCACGCAACCCGGGACGCTGTATAAGTACGCGGTCGGGCGACTCGTCATCTGGGTCCCGACCGCATCGAAGCTCGACTTAAGCCAGGGGATGCGGGTCCTGCTTGATCCGGGAATCAACAAAATCGCGATCGCGAATCCGGAGCACGCGCCCTATGGGGCCGCGGCGGTCGCTGCGATGCGTCACGACGGGGTATTCGAAAAGGTGCAGGCGAAGCTGGTGAAGGGCGAGAATATCTCGCAGACCGCGCAGTTCGTGCAATCGGGCAATGCGGATATCGGACTTATCGCGCTTTCACTTGCGCTCGCGCCCGCGATGAAAAGCGCAGGGCGCTACGTCGAGGTTCCACCAGCCGACTATCCGCCGATTGTCCAGGCTGCCGTGATACTGAAATCCTCGCGCGATGCTGAAGCGGCGAAGCGGTTCCTGGATTTTATGAAGAAACCGTCTA
>DASPQU010000444.1:0-7658 GCA_035624805.1 Binataceae bacterium (SeqCode)
TTCGTTCGTCAGGTCGAGTACGCGATAAGCAGAAAGCATGTGACGGCCTCCCGGCAACTTCACCCTTAGCATCGTGGTCGGCGGCGGCGTCAAGCGATGCGCGAGTAGTTCCGACAGCCCAATCTCTCGTCTTCGTCGCAAATAACGAAGAGGGAGAGGCGCCAGCCTCCCCCTCTTCGCGTTTCCGACAATGCGTACTAAGCGATTCAGTTCGCAACTGCCGCCAGATCCGCCTGCAACTGCGCCATATTGAAACCGGGCGCAAAGTCCGGCTTGCGCGCCTCGGGAGGCAGGATCGCATAGGCTTCGTCAACGCATTCATCCCACCACGCCCACGTGCCCTGTTGCGTATTACCCCAGGTCAGCACGGTCACGCCCTTTTGATCGTAAGCGACCGCGTACACTGCATGGCCGTCGTTGGTCAGAGGTCCCGGTGTCCACGGCTTGCCGGCGTCGAATTCCTGGACGCAGTTCTGCTGACATTGGAAGCCGAGGTAGACGCCGCCGAACATATGAACGGCCTGTTCGATGTGCTCGTGGTTTTTCGGATCGATACTTACGTAGGTTATGATCTCGTCGCCGGTGACCTTGTTCTGCCGCCAATAGTTGAGGACGTCGAGCTCATTCAGGCCGCTGTCCACGCCGCCGGTGAGATGCATGTACAACTTGACGACGGCCGGCTTGCTCATGATTTTTTCCTTGCCGATCAAAGCGGAAAACGTGGTGTCGGCGTGCGCAAGAGCGGCAATGGTGCAATCGCCCAGAGTGTCGTTTCCGTCCATCGGAAACAATACCTTGGGGTCATGCACCTTGAGTTTGAGCCGCGTCAGGACGTTGTCGGCCGGCGGCGGCGCGGCGATGTTTTTCATCAGGTAATTTTTGAAGCGCAACGTGCGGTAGTCGTGCTTCGGTGGATGTTTTCCAAATCGATAGGTTGCCATTTTCCGACCTCCTTGCTGAATCCTGATAACGCGTCAACCTCCCCCGTTACCCCGGTCAAGAAAACTCAACGAAAGCAGCCCGCCGATCGCGATCGGACAGTAACCGGCGTCAAAAAACCGTCGGCTATCTAAATATCACTTCGAGTATGAAAATCCTACTCGGCGCCGTTGCCCGTCGTTGACCCCTGAATGCAGGGCGTTAATCGTCAGCGAACGGATTGTTCGATCCGCATGAACCCGCGCGCCGCCGGCTCTGATTTGGGCGTTGCTCGAGTTCGAAGACTGATTTCGGCTCGATTTTGCCCACCGATTCGAATCGACGGCCATCTTTTGCGCCAATCATCGCCGGAAGGTTACACTTCTCGACGAAGCGCAAGCGCGTCCTGCTATCGACGCGTATCCCGGGAGCACGAAACGTCATCGATGAAGATCGACCTGCTTTACGAGATGGAGATGCTCAGGCCGTGGGCGGCAAACGCCGAGTACAACACGTACTGGGAGGCGGTGGAGCAGATCGAGCTCGCAGACAAGCTGGGATTCTCGACGGTTTGGGAGGTCGAGCATCATTTTCTCGAGGAGTTTTCGCATTCGTCCGCGCCCGAGGTCTTCCTCGCCGCGATCGCCCAGCGCACTCGCAACATACGAATCGGGCACGGAGTCGTGCTGCTGCCGTGGAGGTTCAACCATCCCGTGCGCGTCGCGGAGCGCGCCGCCGTGCTCGATATCATGTCGAACGGGAGGCTCGAGTTTGGTACCGGACGTTCCAGCATCGGCGAGCAACTGGGCTTCGAGATCGAACCGACCGAGTCGCGCGCGATGTGGCAGGAGGCGGTGCGCGCGATTCCAAAGATGTGGACGCAGGAGCGGTTCTCACATCAGGGCAGGTTCTTCAACGTTCCCGAGCGCGCGATCATACCGAAACCCGTTCAGAAGCCTCATCCTCCGATGTGGGTTGCCGCGACAAGTCCCGACACTTGGGAACTGGCAGGAGTAAACGGCCTCGGGTGCCTGGGGCTGACGGTGTGGGTCGACCTGCCGGAATTACAGCAGCGGATGAAACTCTATCGCGACGGGCTCAAACGATGCCGTCCGGCGGGCGCTTTCATCAACGACAAGGTGGGCGTCTTTACGATCGCGCATTGCGCTGAGAGCACGCAGGCCGCAGTGGATAACGGCGGAATCGACGCCACGATGTGGTACGTGACCTATGTCTTTCGCGCGTTGGCGAGCGTGCCCAAGGAATTGCTCGGGACAGTTCCCGGCACGATTCCCTACGCCGATGTTCTCAAACAATTCCCCCTCTTCGAAAAATACGAGAAGCAGGGCAATGTCACTTTCGACGAAATCGACGAACGCGACATGGTGATCGTCGGCGATCCCGACAAGTGCATTGAGAAGCTGAAAAAGTACGAGAAGGCGGGCGCCGATCACGTCATCTGCATCATGCAGGTGGGCGGGCTCAAGCACGCGCAGATCATGAAATCGATCGAGCTGTTCGGAAAGTACGTGATTCCAGAATTCAAGGATTAGGCTGGGTCGGCGCGGGCGGCGGATTTGAAGCGCCGGGGATCTGACGCAGTGCGGCACCGAGCGGAGTGTCGGTTTGATGCTCCATGTCCTCGGCGGTCGTCGGCGCGCCGTTCATCCGGTCTTCGTAATGATGCGCGATTTGGTGTTTTACGTCGCCCTCATCCGCCTGGGGTGAGATTCCTTCGCCGCGGGCGAATTTCAGGCGATCTTCGGGGCTCATATTGAGCCAGATCTGGCTTGCCTGCATCGAATTGCCGCGCGTCAGCGCTTCGGCGTACTGCTGCTGCGGCGGCTTGTCGTGGTGGCTCCACGGCCAGCATCCGCTTGCGAACAAGACCGTCGCGACAAATGTTGCGCCGACACACGCTCTCAGCGAGCGGCGCGTATCCACAAAGCGATTCACCCAGGCAAGAATAACAGGAATTCCCGCCCTGCGCTCTTCGGCTTTGCGGCGCTTTCGCTGTTTGACTGCGTAGCGGTACTGATATAGTGCTCTTAGTTCTGTAGCGATTTTGTGCCTTATCGAGAGCGGCGGAGGGACAGGCCCTACGATGCCGCAGCAACCGGCCCTTTAAGGGTGCTGGTGCTAAGTCCTGCGGGGCTCCGGAAACGGAGACCTGGAAGATGAGGCGAGAGTTTAGCAACCCTCGTCCTCATCGCAGGAAGAGGGTTTTTTGATGCCCTTTCGTCGACGTGGCCGCCGGGCCGCTCTCTCGCAAGGCCGGATGCAACTATGATCCAGGGCCGAGTACTTATCGTTGGAGCCGGAGGGCTGGGAGTTCCGGCCGCCGCCGTGATGGTGCGCGCGCAAGTCGCATCGATAGCGCTCGTCGATCCCGATCCGGTCGAGTTATCGAATCTCCATCGCCAGGTGATCTATTCCGAAGCGGACATAGGCCGACCTAAGGTCGAGGCCGCTGAAAGCCATCTCCGGGAACTCGGCGGCGCAAGCGAAATCGAGCCCATCGTCGGCAGATTGGACGCTGCGAACGCCGATTCGATGGTCTCGCGCTTCGATTTCGTAATCGACGCGACCGACGATCCTGCCGCGAAGTTCCTGATCAACGATACGTGCGTGAGGCTTGGTCGTTCGTTTTCGTACGGCGGCGTGCTCGCGATGAGCGGTCAGACGATGACGGTGATCCCGAGGCGTACTGCATGCCTTCGATGTCTATTCGAAGAGGCGCCCGATGCCAACGAGGTCGCGAGCTGTCGCGAAGCGGGAATTTTGGGGCCCGTCGCGGGATTGATCGGGACTGTGCAGGCGGAAGAGGCGATTCGAGTCCTGAACGGAGCGCGGCCGCAATTCGCCGGATCGATCTTCAGTTACGACGGCGCGGGTTCAGCGCGAATCCGAATCACAGAAGTTAAACCACGTCCGGGATGTATCTGCGGCGCAGCAGATGCCGCGGCTTCGGCGCATTCCATATCGAGATGATAGGACAGCGAGCAAAAGAGGGCAGAGAAAAGAAATGAACTACGTCACCAGTCTCAAGTGCCGCGAATGTGGAGAGGAATATCCGGTCGAGCCGCTTCACGTATGCGAAACGTGTTTCGGCCCGCTCGAAGTGATTTACGATTACGACAAAATCCGCAACGCGATGACGCGCAAGGTGGTCGAATCGCGTGCGCGAAACCTGTGGCGATATCGCGAGCTTCTGCCCGTCAACAGCGAACCCGAGGCGGGGCCGTTTTCAGGATTCACTCCGCTGCTCCGCGCCAAGCGGCTCGCCGCGGAACTGGGAGTGAAGGATCTTTTTATCAAGGACGACACCGTCAACCATCCGACGCTGTCCTACAAGGATCGCGTGGTGTCGGTGGCGATCACCAAGGCGCGTGAGTTTGGATTCACCACGGTCTCGTGCGCGTCAACCGGAAATCTCGCGACTGCCGTGGCGGCGCACGCCGCACGCGCGAACCTGCGATGCTACATCTTCATGCCCGAGGGAGTTGAGGCCGGAAAAATAATCGGCTCGACGATTTACGGCGCACACGTGATCACGATTCGCGGCAACTACGACGACGTGAATCGTCTGTGCAGCGAGATCGCAGACAAGTACGGATGGGCGTTCGTCAATATCAATATTCGCCCCTACTACACCGAGGGCGCCAAGACCTTCGGCTTCGAAATCGCGGAGCAACTCGGATGGCGCACGCCCGATCACGTCGTGCTTCCGACTGCGGGCGGCACGATCCTGCCGAAGGTCGCGAAGTCATTCAAGGAGTTCCAGCAGGTCGGCCTGTTAAAGGACGGCCACGCCAAAATTCATTGCGCGCAGGCCTCGGGATCGGCGCCGGTCGTTCACGCGCTGCACAAGGGCACGGATCTCATCACGCCGGTGAAGCCTGACACGATCGCGAAATCAATCGCGATCGGAAATCCTGCCGACGGCTTCTACGTCCTCAAGGCGGTGCGCGAATCCGGAGGATGGGGCGACGTCGCGACCGACCCGGAGATTATAGACGCGATCAAACTGCTCGCGCACACCGAGGGAATCTTCGCCGAGCCCGCAGGCGGCACGACGCTGGCGGTCGCGATCAAGCTGATTGCGAGCGGACGTATCAAGCGTGACGAAACTGTGGTCGTGTCGATCACCGGCAACGGATACAAAACCGTCGAGGCGGTCGCCGGCGCGATCGAGAATCCGATGCATATCGAAGCGCGGCTCAAGGATTTCGACGCGCTGTTCGAAAAATTGCAGAACGGCAAGCGCGCGGCGGCCACCGCCGCCTGAGCCTTGTCTGACCGGATACTCAGGAATATGCAACAGGAAGGGAGCAAAGCATGGCAGTTCAGGTAAGAGTGCCGACTCCGCTGCGTCGTTTCACGGCAGGGAAGGACGAAGTTCCGGCCGAGGGCGCGTCAATTCGTGCCATAATAGAAAACCTTGAGAAGAATCATCCCGGTCTTCGCGAACGCCTGATGGATGACAAGGGCGAACTGCGCCGCTTCGTCAACATCTATCTCAACGGAGATGACATTCGCTTCCTCGATCAGCTCAACTCAAAGGTAAAGGATGGCGACGACATCTCAATCGTCCCTGCTATCGCGGGCGGAAGCGCCGTCTGAATGGGCTCCCGTCCAGCGCGTCACAAGCGTGCTGGAACTCATCGGCAACACGCCGATGATGGAGATTTCCAGGCTCACGGAAGGGATGTTTGCGCCGTCGGTACGGATCTTCGCCAAGCTCGAGGGCTTCAATCCCGGAGGCTCGGTGAAGGATCGCGCGGCGCGCAGGATGATCGAGCTTGGAATTGCGCGCGGCGATCTTCGTCCGGGCAAGGTGATTCTCGATTCAACCTCCGGAAACACCGGAATCGCGCTGGCGATGGTCGGCGCGGCGCTGGGCTACGAGGTCGAACTCGTGATGCCTTCGAACGTGAGCCGCGAGCGCAAGAACATCATCGAGGCGTTCGGCGCGAAGATCCATTTTTCCGATCCGATGCAGGGATCGGACGGCGCGATCAGAATGTGCCGCGAGATGCTTGCCGCCAATCCGCAGCGCTATTTCAAACCCGACCAGTACAACAACGAAGCCAACCCGCTTGCGCATTTCGAAACCACAGGCCCCGAGATCTGGCGACAGACGGCGGGTCAGGTGACTCACTTTATCGCGAGTATCGGCACCAGCGGCACAGTGATGGGGACCGGGCGGTACCTGAAAACCCGCAATCCCGACATTCGGGTGATCGCCGTCGAGCCCGACGACCCGATGCACGGGCTTGAGGGGCTCAAGCATATGGCATCGTCGATCGTGCCGGGCATCTACCATGAAGAGCAGCTCGACGCGAAAGTTCCCGTATCGACCGAGGACGCTTACGACACTGTCTATGCGCTCGGCGAGCGCGAAGGCATCCTCGTGGGACAATCGTCGGGTGCGGCGATGGTCGGCGCGATTAAAGTCGCGAACACGCTCCAGCAGGGATGTATCGTAACGATATTTCCCGATTTCGGTGACAAGTATCTTTCGACCAACCTGTGGCTCGGATGGAAGAAGCATCCGCGCTAAGCAAAGCAACTCACAAATGGAACGTCTGCACGAACGTTATTATCTCAGCTACCCGCAAGCTCTGATCAAAGAGCCGATCCTCTATCGCCTGGCGCGCAAGTTCGACGTCGTTTTCAATATCCGCGGCGCGAGCGTCTCCGAAGATATGGGACTTGTCGCCGTCGAGTTCGAGGGCGCAGCCGATCAGATCGAACGCGCGATCGAATGGCTGCGCCAGACCGGCGTCACTGTCGAGCCGATCGAGAAGAACGTCATCGAGTAGCGCCTCACGCGCTGGTCCTATGGCGCTCAGCGACGCGCAAATCGAACGCTACAGCCGCCAGATAATTGTGCCTGCTCTGTCAGGCCGCGCGCAGGAACGGCTGCTGGCAGCGTCGATGCTGATTGTCGGAGACGTCGCCGATATCGCGATGCCGACGGCGTATCTCGTCGGCGCAGGCGTCGGCGCGATCCGAATAGCTGCGGAGGTCGAGGACAGCGCCCTCGAAAAGCTGATAGCGCGGATGCGCGCACTCAACTCCGATTGCAAGATCGAAAGTTCGTCGCATGAGAGCAATTCCGATTTTGTTTTCGCGACCGTAGGAAGCACGCGAGCACTTGAAACCGCCAACAGCGTCAGCAGGCCTGCTTCGACCGTGTTGGTTCGACTCGATACTCCGGCGAAAATCGCGATCATCCGAAAGTCCCCGCCCTGTATTCGATGCGCCGACGCCAATCTTCTCGCGCCGTTTGGCGTGCGCGTTGAGAATTCCGAATTCGTAGCAATGGCGGCGACGGTCGAGGCGCTCAAGCTTCTCGCCAAAATAGACAGCGACGCATCGCATTCGGCTCTTGCCGAATTTCGCGGCTACCAGAGTACGTCACGGCTCCTGAAGCGCGCGCCGGGCGCGCGCGGATGTGCATGCCCGAACGCATGACAACAAAACCTCCGCAAACTTCAGAGAGACGCGCCAAGGTATGCGGTTATCGCGCCTGGCTGTTTGATTTCGACAACACGATTGCGCGGCTCGAACCCGTCGTCGATTGGGCTGCGGGACGGCGCGAACTCGAGCCGTGGATGCGCGCGCAAGGAGTGCCGGAGCATCTGTTCGTTGAAGTGCCGCGCGGGAATCTCCCACTCTATGACGCGGCGCGCACGCGGATGCTCGCGGATGCGACAGCCAGCCGCGGCCCCGGG
>DASPQU010000445.1:0-2372 GCA_035624805.1 Binataceae bacterium (SeqCode)
CTGATCGTGCAGATGGCTGTAAAAGAACGTACCCGATCGACCTACGAGGTCGAGATTCGAGATCGAACTCAGCGCCGAGCGAATCGTCTCTACGTCGCGAGCGTACCCAAGCGAGTAGACCGGGTAGGCGTTTGCGAGGAGATGATGTCGCCATTCGATTACGCGAGCTGAATCAACGAGTCCCACTTCTTGCAAGTCCTCGATTACACGCTTCGCCAGTTCCGGCGTGTCCATCGAGTAGGTTGCGTCACCTTCGAAGCATGGCACTTCGACGACCAGAGAAGTCTCTCCCGCCGGAGCCATCAGAGGCGACCGATTGCGCGGTTCGTAAAGGCGCGAAACGATAAACCGCGGATCGGGCAGGTAGATCGACGCGTTCGGTGAAACCGCGGACTGGGCGAGTCGCAGGAAGAAGAGCCTTATCTGACGGAACTTAAGTTCGCGTGCCGCAGCGCGTGCCTCGTCGCTCGCCGCCGTCCCCATCATGCGGATCAGAAGGGTCAAAGGCAGGGTGGAAACGACGCGCCCGGTGATCTCAACCGCGCCGCGCCCCGCGAATTCAATGCTGGCCACTTTGCCGCGCTCGCATCGGATAGCCGCGACCTCGTGCTCGCGTTTAAGCGAGCTTGCCGCAACCGCCGCTTCGAGCGCTTCGACGATTCTCCCGTAACCATGTTTAGGATACAGAAACGCGCCATCGATATGCGCAGTCTTGCGGCCGGGCAGGAGGAGTTCGAGAAAAAGCGACGCGAGATTCATCCCCGACAGTCGACGCGTGGCGATATCCGGCGAAAGTTCGCGCGAGGGAAGTCCCCACAATTTCTCGGAATAGTTCAGCAGGATGCGACGGGCGAGCGTTTCGCCAAATTGGCTGATCGCAAAGTCCTCGAACGATTCAAGCTTGTGCCGGTCATATCGTGCCCTAACAAAGTCCCGTGCGATTCGGGCCGCTTCAAGCGGGCGCAGTCCCGAGAACAGAACGTTCAGAGGCGTGGGCGGGAAATCGATAAAGCGCCCGCGATCGTAAATCTTGCTGGGCGACTCGACGGTGATGAGCTCATCGCCGAGCAGTGCACGCACGTCTGCGGTAATGGCCGCATCGCGATCGTGGAATCGGTGGGCGCCGCAATCGTAGGAATGCGCGCCATGGTGGATCGTCCGGCACAACCCGCCAAGCTGCGAAGCCCGTTCATACAGGGCAAAGGGTATCGCGGCACGGTTCGCATAGAATGCCAGTGCGAGGCCGGCGGGCCCCCCGCCCAGAATCGTAAGCTCAGCTTTCAAACCCCCATTCCCCTTGCTGAACCGCGTCTACTAAACCAGATTGGCAATCCTCAGGCGAACCCGGCGTGCTCTAAGACGAGTCTTGTACAAATCGGTTACTTGATTTGCCGCAGAGGCGGGCCAAATGGGATTGACCCTAAGCGTCAATTTTAGAATAGCTCTTCGGATAGTGAGGAGAGTTACGCGGCATGAAAAAGGAAGTCACGATTTGGAGCGAAGGAACGCGGATGGCTGGCGATCTGTTCCTGCCGGATGATCTGCGCGACGGGGAGAAGCGTCCCGCCATCCTGCTCTGTCACGGATGGGCCGGGCCGAAGTCGCATCTTAGTGCGACGTACGCGCCGTACCTCTGCAAAGGCGGCTTCGTGTGCCTTACGTTCGACTATCGCGGATGGTACGAAAGCGACGCGCGCATCGCGACATTCGAAAAGCAGCCGATCCCGGATGCGGATGGCTTCATAACTGTGCGAGGAAAGCCCGTCCGAGAGATGGTCGATCCGATCGACCAGAATCGCGACATCAACAACGCTCTCGATTACCTGATCGCGGAGCCGTCGGTCGATCCAGATCGAATCGGACTCTGGGGTTCGAGCTTCGGCGGAGGCCACGTGATCTACGTTGCCGGGCACGATCCGCGAATCAAGGTGGTCGTCAGTCAGGTGCCCGGGATGGGGCCTCCGACCGACGAGCATGGATTCGCATCGCCGGGGCCGCTGGTCCAGAAGCTCTCGAGCGACATGGCACGCGGCGAAATCCAGTCGATTCCGCGTCCCAAGGAACAACCCGAATCGCTTAAAGGAATCGGTGATTTCCGCACTATGTGGCGTTATCTGCCGCGGGTGGCCGCTGCGCATATCAGGGTGCCGACGCTGGTTATTGATCAGGAGCACGAGGAATACGGTGGACGCGAGAATTCCGGGCTTGCCGCGAAAAACGCGATCCCAGGCACGACTGTGATGAAGTATCACGTCTTCCCTGGGACTCATTACGACATCTACGAAAAGAACTATCGCGAGAGTGCAAAGATGGCGCTCGATTGGTTCACCGAGCACCTGATGCCGAAAAGTTCGTAATGCCGAGCGGCGGGC
>DASPQU010000446.1:0-11803 GCA_035624805.1 Binataceae bacterium (SeqCode)
CGTCTACCTTATTATTGATATCGATCCGGTCTCGATGCTGTGAACGCTTGCGCCGAAATCCGCGTTCCGTGATTCTTTAGCGATTCGACACCGACGATGAGAGAACATCATCTGAAGACGGCCCCGCCGCCGCGCGAAAGCTTCGATATCACAATGTCCGACGGCGCGATGATTCGCGTCCGTCGCCACGGGAATCCCGACGCTCCGCGCCTTATCCTGAGCCACGGCAATGGACTGGCGATCGACGCCTACGTTCCGTTCTGGGCGCCGATGCGCGAGCGATGGGACCTCGTCCTGTTCGATGTCCGCAATCACGGCCACAATCCGACGCATGGCGGACAGGGCCACGACATGCCGCATTTCGTGGCGGATCTTGATCGCATCCTGCACGAAACGACGGATCACTTCGGCGCCAAGCCAACCGCCGGAGTGTTTCATTCGTTGTCGGCGCTGGTCGGCTTTAATCACGCATTGCAGCATCCGCGAAAATGGTTCGCGATGGTCGGCTTCGATCCGCCTATGTATCCGCGCCCGGGCCATCCACTGGCCAGTCGCCAGTTCAGCGACAAGGATTCTCTCGCGTCGCGGGCGCGCCGGCGGACCGAGCGCTATAAGAGTCCCCACGATTTTGCGGAGCAACTCAAAGCCCATCCGCTGTTCAAGCGATGGCGTCCGGAAGCATACGAATTGATGGCGACGGCGACCCTTCGCCACGACGAGGAGAGCAACGATTGGATCCTCGCCTGTCCGCGCGATCTCGAGGCGCGCGTGTTCGAAGAGAATAAAGATCCCACGCTGTGGGCGCGCCTTCGTGACCTCAAAATTCCCGCGAAGCTGGTCGGCGCGGATCCCGACATGGAAGGCGCAGCCCCTACGGCGCTGATTGCGCGCGGCGTCGCGGCCGAAGTTACAATCGCTTACGAGGCCATCAAGAACACATCGCATTTCCTCCAGCTCGAACGCCCCGAGGAATGCATCCGCGCGGTCGAAACGTTCCTCGAAGGCTACGGCATAAGAGAGGCTCGCTGAGCGGCGTACTTCTTGGGCACGCGCCCGTTTGATAGACTGGTTTGTCGCACATGGCCTTGCTCAAAATCCGTAAGTTCCCCGACCCTGTTTTGAAGGAAACCGCCGCTCCCGTCGAAAATATCAACGGCGAGCTCGCAGCATTCCTCGACAGCATGATCCAGACGATGTACGCGGCTCCCGGTGTCGGGCTTGCCGCGCCGCAGGTCGGAGATTCGCGCCGGATTATCGTGCTCGACACCGATCACGAGGAACCGGGCAAGCATCTGCTTAAGCTCATCAATCCGGAAATCATCGAAACTCACGGTGAGGTTATCTGGGAAGAAGGATGCCTCTCGGTCGTCGATTTCACCGCCGACGTGAAACGCGCTGCGCAGGTTCTGGTGCGTGCTTGGACGCTCGATCAGAAGCAAGTCGACATCGAGGCTGATGATTTGCTCGCCGTCGCGCTCCAGCACGAGATCGACCATCTCAACGGCACGCTCTTTATCGACCATCTGAGCCGCATCAAACGAGAACTCTACAAACGCAAAGTCAAGAAAATGATTAAAGAGGGCACGCTCGACAAGGCGCACAGCCCCGCGGTCCTGATTTGAATCATCGATTCCTCGCTTAAAATCGTGTTCATGGGCACGCCCGAGCTGGCGGCCCATATTCTCGAGCGCCTGGCGACGCAGTCCGACGCCGTATTCCGAGTAGTTGCGGTCGTGACGCGACCCGACCAGCCGCGTGGACGCGGCCTCAGCCTTTATCCGTCGGAGGTCGCGCAGGTCGCGAATCGATTTTCGATTCCTCTGCTCAAGCCGGCGAAGATTCGGACGCCGGAATTCAAGGCCGAGGTGAAATTGTACGAGCCCGACCTGCTTGTGATCGCCGCCTACGGCCGAATCCTTCCGGCCGCCATCCTCGAGTTGCCCAAAATAATGCCGATCAACGTGCATACGTCGCTCTTGCCGCGCCATCGGGGAGCTTCGCCAATCGAGTCCGCGATTGTGGCCGGTGATGCGGAGACCGGCATAACCATCATGAGAGTCACGGAGCAGATGGACGCTGGGCCGATCCTCCTTCAGCGCGCGATTCCGATTGATCCGACGGATACACAGGGAACGCTCAAGACGAAGCTCGCGGAGCTTGGCGCTACGGCGTTGATCGAGGCGATTGCCATGATCGCGGCCGGAGCGATTCGCGAAACGACCCAGGATGAGAGCCGCGTTACGTATTGCAAGCCACTCGAGAAAAGCGATGCGATTATCGATTGGCGCGCCGATGCGGCAACAATCGAGCGGATGACGCGCGCTTACGATCCGTGGCCGGTCGCTCGGACGACGATCAACGGCGAGGATTTGATGGTATGGCGCGCCCGCCTTTCGGAGCTTGCGGCTGCAACGGCAGAGCCCGGATGCATCGTGAGTCTGAAGCCGAATCCTGCGGTGCGCTGCGGCAATGGAATTCTTGAGTTGCTGGAAGTCCAGGCTGCCGGACGCAAGCGTATGTCTGCCGGCGATTTCGCGCGTGGAAGACGCCTCGCGATCGGCGACAAGCTGGGAACCTGAAGGTCCGTGACCGATTCAACGCAATCGCGCGGCCCCGGCAGCATCATCCGCCGCAGACCTGCCAAGCCCGCCGCCGCTACAACTGAGAAGCATCCCCTCTCGAAAGAGAAAACAGACGCCGGAATCGAGTCACGGCGTACAGCGCTCGGCATTCTGACCCGCGTCAATCAACATTCGGCATTCGCCGACGTTCTCCTCGGCGCGAGACTGCCGGACCTCGACGGCGCGGATCGCGCGCTTGTGACTCGCCTCGTTTTGGGAGCGATCGCATGGCGCGGACGCCTCGATTATGAAATCGAACGGCTCGCGTCACGCGCGATCGACGAGATCGATCCGGCGGTTCTCGAAATCCTCCGGCTGGGCCTGTTTCAGCTCAGGTTTCTCGATCGCGTTCCAGCGTACGCGGCCGTCGACACGTCCGTCGGGCTTGCACGCGAAACGAAAGCTGCGCGCAACGCCTCGGGATTCGTGAATGCGATCCTGCGAAAGGCCACGCGTGGCGCAGTCGAGCTTCCGGATCGATCGGCGAACGAAATCCGATGGCTCGCGATTCGATGGTCTCATCCAGCGTGGCTCGTCGAGAAGTTCGTGAACAGATTCGGCGTGGTCGATGCCGAATCGATCATGGCGGCCAACAACGAAGCGGCGCCCACCGCGATACGGCTCAACCTGGCTCGTGGCGCACGCGACGAAATCGCCGCGCGCATACGAAATGAAGGAATGGATATTGCGCTCGGCGCGATGGCGGAAACCGCGGTCGTGACCGGCGCGCTTCGATTCGATTCCGAATCGTTTCGCGCCGGCCTGTGGCATCCCCAGTCCGAAGCCTCGCAGATGGTGTCCCGGCTGCTCGCGCCGTCGGCGGGCGCGGAGGTGGCAGACGTGGCGGCCGCACCCGGGGGCAAAGCGACGCACCTTGCGGAACTGGTCGGACCGCGAGGTCGCGTTATCGCGCTTGACGCGAATCTCGCCGGACTTCGCAACGCCCGAGCAATCGCAAAGAGACTGGGCCACGACAATATTCGTTTCGCGCGCGCCGATATCACGAAGGAAATTCCGCTGCGCCCTGCGAGCTTCGATTTCATTTTACTCGACGCGCCATGCACAGGGACGGGCACTATGCGCGAGCATCCCGAGATTCGATGGCGACTCAAGCCCGACGATTTCCCGCGTATGGCTCGAATTCAATCCGCAATGCTTGCCAAGGCAGCGCAGGTTGTCCGATCGGGTGGCGCAATCGTCTATTCAGTATGCAGTCTCGCGCCCGAAGAAGGGATCGAGGTCGTCCGCGAGTTTGTTGCGACACATGCGGATTTCGCTATCGATGCGAATCCTCCCGTCTGTGATTTTCCCGCGGGCGTAGTTCGCGAGGGCGGGACGTTCGCAACGCGACCCGATCGTGGCGGGCTCGACGGCTTTTTTGCCGCGCGAATCGTCCGCATTAGGAAACCCTGAAAAAGTGAACGAACTATATCGATGCCCCTGCTTGTCATCCCGAGCGAAGTGAGCAACGCGAACGAAGTCGAGGGATCTCGGACAGCTTCGCGCAAGCGAAGCCGGTACCGGTTCTTTGTCCGCGAAGCGCTCCCTACTTGCGCAGAGGTTCCTTAGGTGACGCAGAATTTCTCAGGAGATATTGATGACCGGTTCCAATGGCAATGCTGCTCTGTTTTTCGATCTCGTGGGCACGCTCGTCGCGATGGACGATACGCGCCAGCTTCCGCTCGACCGCAACGGCGACATCGTAATCGAGGTTCTGCCAGGAGTTCGCGAAAAGCTTGCGCCGATTCGCGACCATCTGATTTTCGTCATAACGAATCAGGCGGGAATCAAGCGCGGGCGCCTGAAGTCGGAAAAGGTCGAAAACGCACTGGCGGAACTCGACGCGAAGCTCGGCGGAATCCTTTCAGCGTGGCAGGTGTGTCCGCATGATGACGGCGACGAATGCGGATGCCGCAAACCGAAGGCTGGGATGATCACCGATTTGGCAGAGCAGTACGGAGTAGATCTGAAAGCGTCTACGGTGGTGGGCGATCAGGAAATCGACCGGCAGGCGTCGCGCGCGGCGGGCGTCGGAAATTTCATTTACGCGAAAGATTTCTTCGGCTGGAAGTGATCGACGGGAGCACAGATAACTCGGGGTTTGACTTCTCGACCTTGACAGCACCTTCATGGCCGTTTGTGCTCCCACCAGAGTGAAGCAGGTTGTAATAAAGACCCGGTTCCCTTCGATCAAAACGATCGCGCGCGGATGACCGCCCGATGCTATCGTGTACGGATGAAACTCGAAGAGATGCCTGCGAGCGAGGTTGCGCGCTACTGGGATGAGAACGCAGAACGATGGGCGGCGGACGTTCGCGCGGGCTGGGATGCGTATCGCGAGTATTACAACAATCCCGCGTTTTTCGAGTTTGTCGGCGATCTGAGCGGTCGTGACGTGCTCGATGCGGGATGCGGTGAAGGCTACAACACGCGTTTGTTCGCCAGCCGCGGTGCGCACATGACCGGGATCGATCTGTCGGCGCGTATGATCGAATTGGCGCGCGAAGAAGAGCACCGCGCACCGCTTGGGATCCGATACGAGATCGCATCTTTCACGGACCTCCCGGTCTTCGCTGACGAGTCCTTCGATGCAGTCATATCCACGATGGCGCTGATGGACGGTCCTGATTTTCCGGCTGCGTTGCGCGAGCTGTATCGCGTGCTGCGGCGCGGCGGCCGACCGGCATTCAGCATTTTGCATCCATGCTTCCTCACCAGGGGATTCAGTTGGATCACTGATAATGAGGGCGGTCTGCGGCTGACCATCGGCGGCTATTTCAATGCCGGCTCATGGGTGGAACGATGGCGCTTCAGCAGCGCCGCGCGCCAGCTTCAGGCCGCGCCGTTCGCGATCCCGAGGTTCGATCGGATGTTGTCCGACTACGTTAATGGGGTCATCGAGGCTGGATTGGTTCTAAACGGGATCGCTGAGCCACGCCCTAGCGAGGAAGCCTGCGTGAAACATTCGAGCCTCCGGAATTGGCGCGACACCGCGCCAACATTTCTGTATATCAGGGCGACCAAGCCCTGAGATTTTCACTTTCGCGGTCTTCGCGTGCGCCGCTGCGGATTGGCGTGGAAGAAGGCGCTGAATACCGCGAAGGAAGGCATTACGCTGATCACGGCTTATGCGAGAGCAGCTTTCCGAGCATTACCAAGATGACAGCTCGGACCGGGTGATGTATCCCTGTTGCGTGAGCCCACGTTGCTCCAACACTGACTGGTCAGTACCAAGAGCGACAACGGGTTTCCGGGCGCACGTAGGAAAGGCGAGGGATAAAATCGTATGAAAATCGGAGTATTGGCGTTCGTTGCCGACCATACTGCTGATCCAGCCCGCGTCGCCCGCAATTGCGAAGCGCTCGGCTTCGAGTCCATCTTCATCCCCGAGCATCCGATTATCCCCGTTCAGCACAAAACGCCCTATCCGCTCGGCGACGGAAAGATACCGCCGAGCTACTACGAGATGCCCGATCCTTTCATCGCCCTGATGGCCGCCGCCGGGTCGACCAGCAGGATAAAACTCGGCACAGGGGTGTGCCTCGTTCCCGAACGCCATCCGATCGTTACCGCGAAAGAAGTCGCGACCCTCGATCTCTATTCCGGCGGGCGTTTTCTGTTCGGAATCGGCGCGGGATGGCTCGCCGACGAAAGCGAAATTATGGGCGTGGATTTCAAGCGCCGATGGCCGATCACGCGCGACTATATCCGCGCGATGAAGGAACTGTGGAGCAAGTCTGAAGCCTCCTACGAAGGCAAGTTCGTCAAGTTCCCGGCTGTCAAAAGCTATCCGAAGCCGGTACAGCGTCCGTGGCCGCCGATTCTGGTTGGCGCAGGAGGCGTCGGCCCCAATATCGATCGCGCGCTGAAAGATACGGTCGCGATCGGCGATGGATGGGCGCCGCTCGGACTATCGCCCGAAGCGCTCGCCGCTGAGCTCGAAAAGCTTCGCGCGATGTGCCGCGAAGCAGGCCGCGATTTCAGCAAGATCGATATCACCATGTTCTCTCCGCGAGCGGGGAAGAATTCGCACGAGGCCGTGCGCGCTTATGAGCGCGCGGGGTGCCATCGTTTGGTGCTGTTCCCACCAACGCTCGCGCCCGCAACCTACGAAGCCGAACTCGAAGAGATCGCGCGCGCCTGGATGTGAAGCTGCGGGGAGTAATTTCCGGGTTCGGTGAAGTCGCCTCGCGGGGCCATCTTGCAGGATGGCTGGCGCGACCCGACGTCTCGATCGTCGCCGTGCACGATCCCGTACACGAGCGTCGCGAGCTTGCGATGCGAATGCTCAAGAACGCGCGCGTATATCACGATCTCGATCTGATGCTTCAAGGCGAGTCGCCGGATTTCGTGGATATCGCCAGCCCTCCCCTGTTTCATCCTCAGGCGATCCGATCCGCGCTCGAAGCCGGAGCGCACGTGCTGTGTGAAAAGCCGATGTGCCTTCAGCGCGGCGATCTTGAATCGGTGAAGCGACTGGCTGCCGATAAGTCGCGCGTCGTGATGTGCGTGCACAATTGGAAATTCGCCCCGGCGTTCGCCGCGGCGAAACGAGCGATCGACTTGGGACGAATCGGGGCGGTTCGGATGATCAACGCCGATCGTATCCGAACCCAGCCTGCCGGCGGTCCGGGGCAGTGGCGATCGCGCCGCGAGAACGGCGGTGGAATCCTCGTCGATCACGGATGGCATATTTTCTATCTCGCGCAGTGGACACTCGGCGGCGATGCGCCAGCGCGGGTATCGGCCAACTTGGAGGCTCCGACGGGAATCGACGAAATCGCGGACCTGCGAGTCGTCTTTTCCAGCGGCGGCGTTCTCAGGTCTTATCTGACCTGGCGCGCGCCCGTCAGACGAACCGTCACGACGATTTACGGAGACGGCGGTGTCATCGAGATCAATGAGAATCGAGTCGTGCTGACCGCGCGCTCAGGTGAGCGGGAGGAGTTGCCGGTCGAGGACGCTCCCGACGATTCATACCATCCGACGTGGTTCGCCGGGATGGCCGAACAATTCGAGTCTGCACTCGCCGCAGGATGTTGCTCCGATGCACCAGTGCGAAATCTGGCGGAGGCATCCTACGCGCTGGCGATTATCGACGCAGCGCGGAAATCGTCAGATTCTGACGGGATTTCTGTCGCTATCGACCGCTGACCGCTCAATCAGTTCCCGACTGTGTTACGCCACTATTGACTTCGTATAGCGTCAGTATAAACTCACCATTGACCGACAGGTTAGGCCGCTTGCGAAGCGAGCACTCCGACGTTGGGATCGAGCGTCTTATCTCGAGACACAAGGGGTGAAGTCGCGGTTGGAATCGTCAACTTACCGTTCGGTCAGACGAAAAATGTCAGCTACTCAGACCAAAGAACCACCTTCGCATCTTCAATCACAGGATTCGCGGGATGAAATCCTGAGGGCCGGGATGCGTCTGTTCGCGAATCGCGGTTTTCACGAAACCTCGATGTCCGAGGTCGCGCGCGAGGCTCGCGTCAGCAAGGCTCTCATCTTCTGGCATTTCAAGACCAAGGAAGAGTTGTTTCTTGCCGTCCTGAATCGACTGCTTGAGCCCTACGTGATCGATTTCGGTGAGGAAGCGGCATCGCTGAACGAACGCGAGCAGGTCCTGAAGCTCTGCGAGCTTTACCTGCTATTCGTCCGCGAGAACGCCGGCTCAGTGCGATTTTTCCTGTCGCAGATCCTGCGCGACCAGCATCTGCCCGAGGCTCTCTCGACCCAGGTGATGCAACTTTACAGCGGCTATCGGGGCATGCTCGTCGATTTGATCTCGGCCGGTCAGAAGAAAGGGATCTGCTCGACCGGATTTTCGGCCGAAAGCGCGGCAGGGTTCATCCTGTCCGCTCTCAACGGCCTGCTCATAGAGCTGCTTTTTGCGGGTGGGGGAGCGATCGATTCATCGGCGGCGATCGCGATGATCGATGAATGGCTGTTTCAGAAAAACAAGCCGGTCCATCGATCCGTTGTCTGAATCAGCGCTGAAACGGAGGAGAACGGCCAACAATGCGGATGCCGCTAAAGCAGATGCTCGACCTCGGGCGCTACATGAGTCGAAAGAAGCGCTCCGGCGAGAAGTATTTTCCTCTCGTCCTGATGCTCGAGCCGCTCCATGCCTGCAATCTCGCTTGTATCGGCTGCGGCCGGATCGTCGAGTATAAAGACACGATCCGCGACATGATGCCGCTGGAAGAGGCGCTGCAATCGGCCCAGGAGTGCGGCGCGCCCATCGTTTCGATCTGCGGCGGCGAGCCGCTGATGTACAAACATATCGCTCCGCTGACCACGCGCCTCATCGAAGAGCAGAAACGCCACGTGATGATCTGCACGAATGCGATTCTGCTCGAGCGTTTCGTCAAGCAGGTCGGCCCCAGCCCGTATCTAAGCTTCAACGTGCACATCGACGGGATGCGCGAGACGCACGATCGGGTGGTCGACAAGACGGGCGTTTTCGATACCTGCGTAAAGATGGTCAAGATGCTCAAGGAGCGAGGTTACCGCGTTCAGACCAACAGCACGATTTATCGCGAGACCTCGGCGCAGGAGATCGAGGAGCTGATCAAATTCCTCGGATCGCTCAGCGTCGACGGGATGCTGCTCACACCTGGTTATCACTACCAGGTGCTGGAAAACGACGAGATCTACCTCAAGAAAGAGGAGATGCCGTACAAGTTCAAGCGCGTGCGCGAGATGGCGGATCAGTACAAGATCATCAACACGCCCATTTATCTCGACTTCCTGACCGGCGACCGCGATCTCACGTGCAGCCCGTGGACAACCGTCACACGAAATCCGCAGGGATGGAAAGGCCCCTGCTATTTGATCACCAACGGACATTACAAAACGTTCAAAGAATTGCACGGAGCGACTGACTGGGAATATTACCGGACCAAACAGGATTTCCGATGCCGCGACTGCAAGCTGCATTCGGGATTCGAAGGGACGGTCGCGCTGGATTTTGGCAAGAACCTGAAGGATTCGTTGCGGATGGTCCGCTACTACGTTTCCTGACTTTTGAGACGAGCCGCGCAACCACGCCCGGTCGCGGTTCTTTGGGACTATACCGAATAGACCAATGACGTTCAGCCTCAATCACTATCTTAAGGAGCGTAGTCAACTCGTCGAGCGCGAACTGTCTGCGATAGTTGTTTCCTCATCCGGTCCCGCGTCGAAGCTGTTCGAGGCGATGCGCTACAGCCTGCTCGACGGCGGCAAGCGCCTGCGTCCGATTCTCGCGCTCGGAGCCTGCGAGGCAGTCGGCGGTCGTATCGAGGACGCGCTCGGATTCGCCTGCGCGCTGGAGATGATTCATACCTACTCGCTCGTCCATGACGACCTGCCCTGCATGGACGATGACGACCTGCGCCGCGGACGCCCGACCAATCACAAGGTCTACGGCGAAGCGATGGCGACGCTGGCGGGCGACGCCCTGCTCACCGACGCGTTCGGCGTCGTCGCCAAATCGCCCGTGGCGCATCGCAATCCCGCGATTGTCATCGAAACGATCGCGGAACTATCGCACGCCGCCGGCTCGGGCGGGATGGTCGCCGGGCAAGTGATCGATCTCGCCAACGAAGGCCTGCGGCTCAATATCGAACAGCTCGAGTATCTTCACGCGCTTAAAACCGGCGCGCTCTTTCATATCTCCGTGCGCGGCGGGGGACGGCTTGGCGGCGCGTCGCCCGAGCAGCTCGAACATCTGAGCGCGTATGCTCGTTCGGTAGGGCTCTGCTTTCAGGTCGTCGATGATCTTCTCGACGTCGAGGGGACCGCGGAGCAGATGGGCAAGCGAACGCAAAAGGATCTCCAGGCAGGCAAGAACACCTATCCAGGACTGCTCGGGGTTGAGCGGTCGCGCGCCCTGGCGATCGATCTCAAGAACCGCGCAATAGCTGCGTTGGCGGGTTTCGGCGCCGGGGCCACGCCGCTGCGCGCGATCGCAACCTTCGTGGTGGAGCGGAAGCTGTGAACCAACATCTCGCCTTCGAAGCGTCGTTCGCATCTGCACCGGATCGTTTCCCCGCCCGTCAGGCGGTGCTCGTCGAACCGGGCCATCTGGAGCTCCGCGAAGTCGCGCCGCCGCGTCCCGGCCCCGACGAGGTCCTGATCCGCGTCAAATGCGCACTCACCTGCGGCACGGACCTTAAGACCTTTCGCCGCGGCCATCCGATGTGGAAACTCCCGTCCCCGTTCGGACACGAGTTTTCCGGCGTTGTCGTCGAATGCGGCGATCGCGTCACCGCCTTCAAGCCGGGCGACGCCCTGATGGCTGCGCCGACCGCGCCGTGCGGCATCTGCTTTTACTGCCATCGTGGCCAGGAGAATCTGTGCGCGACCGTGATGGAGAGAATGATCCATGGCGCTTACGCGGACTATCTGCTTATCCCTGCGCACGTTCTCGGATGCAATGCTTTCCACAAACCACCCGAGCTGCCGTTCGAGGAAGCCGCGCTTCTGGAGCCCCTCGCTTGCGTGGTTCATGCTCAATCGCAAGCGCGTCCGGAAAAACACGAAACGGCGCTGATCGTCGGCGCAGGTCCCTTTGGACTTCTGCATATGCTCGCACTGCGCGCCTCGGGCGTACGCGAGATCGCTGTCGCGGGCCGCGGCCAGGAGCGTCTCAGGTGGGCGGCTGAAATCGGCGCCGACGTGGTTATCGATACTCGTGGCGCGGACGCCGAAGGGCAGATTGCGAAGCTCAACGGCGGCTTTGGCCCCGATCTCGTAATCGAATGCACCGGTCAGGTTGACGGATGGAACGACGCGCTGAAGCGCGCCCGACGTGGTGGACGGGTTGTGTTGTTCGGCGGATGTGCGCCCGGCACGAAGCTGGAACTCGATACGCGCAGGATGCACTATGACAACCTGTCGCTGATGTCTCCGTTCCACTTCCGCCCGCGCGACGTGAGACGTGCTTACGAGATGCTGGCGAGTCGCGCCTTCGGAGCAGGCGCGGTCATCACTCATCGCCGCCCGCTCGCCGATCTGGAGGAGATCTTTTCGATTCTTGAACGCGGCGCAGTTCTAAAATGCGCCGTTATTCCATAAAAGCGGACAGCAGGCGCCTGCACTCGCGGCGCAGGAGTTGTTCGATGGGGCAGTGACAATAATGGATCAGGCTTTGGACGTAAAATCGGCGGGATTGGGTGGCGGGGATATTGCGCGCA
>DASPQU010000447.1:0-2927 GCA_035624805.1 Binataceae bacterium (SeqCode)
CTCGCGATAATTGCGCTCTTCGGCTTCGAGGTCGTCGCTCTTAAAGTTAAATCGCGAATAAATCATCCACATCGCCGAAACCTCCGCCGATTAGATGACGTAGCCTCCGTTGGGGCTCACGACCTGGCCGACCATGAACGAGGCATCGTCGGACGCAAGGAACAGCGCCGCAGACGCAATCTCGCGCGGCTCGCCGAAACGCCCCATCGGCGTGACCGTGAGTATCTGCTGTCGCATCGGGCCTTCGATGAAATGCGTCATCGGAGTTTCGATGAACCCCGGTGCGATGCAGTTCACGAGAATGCCGTGCATGACGACCTCGCGCGCGAGCGATTTGGTGAACGAGATAATCCCGCCCTTGGCCGCGCAGTAGGGCGCTGCGAACGCAAGGCCGGTCGTTCCCGCGATCGATCCCAGGTTGATAATGCGTCCCGACTTTTTCGGAATCATCACCTTGAGCGCTTCGCGCGAGCAGTAGAACGTGGAATCGAGATGCGTCGAGAGCATCTTGTGCCAGTCCTCGTCGGTGACGTTCTGGGTTTCGGGAATCTCGGTGTCGGTCTCGCGGATACGGCCGATCCCCGCGTTGTTGACGAGAATATCGATCGTGCCGTACGTCGCGATAAAGTCGGCGAACATCTTCTTGACCGCGGCGCTGCCCGATACGTCGGCCACGAATGCTTTCGCGCCTTTGCCCCCGGCTCGCTCGATCTCGGTCACGACGTTGTTCGCCGATTCCGGACGGATATCGTTGATTCCCACCTTTGCGCCCTCGCGCGCGAAGACGAGCCCCATCTCACGCCCGAGTCCCGAGCCGCCGCCTGTTATTAGAATAATCTTGTCCTTGAGTTTCATGTCGTCCCCTTGCCTGCTTACGCTTTCGGTTTCGCTTCTTTCAGTTGGCGCTTCCAATCCAGACGCCGCGCCTCGGCGCCCGCGGCTTCGGCTTCCTTAATCATGTTCTTCTTCTGATAGAACATGCTCAAATTTGTGAACGCCAGGATGTCCTCGGGTTCCTTTTCGATGTACGCCCTGGTCACCTCGATCGCTGCGTCGATATCGCCCTGCGCCTGATAACACAAGGCGAGCCCATGCACGGCGTCGGCAAATTTCGGATCGATACTGAGCGCTTTGCGATACAGTTCGATCGCTTCGTCGTACTTTTCATCCGCGTAAAGGTCCACCGCCTCGTCGCATAGATCTTCTGCGCTGCGCTCCGTTTCAGACATCGCATTCACCTCCAGACGCGCGCCCGCGTGGATGCGCGCCGGTTTCAGACAGGACAGCCACCTTATATACTAACGATGTTCGTATCGAAAAATCCCCGCGCAGGGCCGGACGCCGCCGATGCTTTCCGAAGCCGAAATTTACGAAGTGCTGCGTGAATGTTACGATCCGGAAATTCCGGTCAACCTGGTCGATCTCGGGCTGATTTACGGCGTCGAAATCGAAGGCGGGAGCGTCAACGTCACGATGACGCTGACGGCGCCGGGATGCCAGCTTGGCGCGATGATCCGCGAGGAAATCGAGGACAAGCTGCTGGGAATCCCCGGATGCGACGCGGCGAATATTGAGATCGTATGGGACCCGCCGTGGACGCCGCACATGATGAGCGCCGAAGCCCGCAAAAAGCTCGCATTGGACGATTGAGGCCCCCCTGACGGGCAAGTCTTCGTCCTGCGGCAGCGCTGTGAACGGCGTCCTTTTTTCTTGTCACCCTGAGCCGGCGAGCGACGCGAGCCGTGTCTTTTGTTGGTGGGACAGGCGTCCCTGCCTGTCCGTGGTCGTGCGTCCAGTTCAGATCGTCGGAGAACTTGGCAGTTCGCGGCCCTCGCGAACATCTCACTTACAGAAGGTCTTTTATTCGTCATCTTGAGCGGAGCGAGTCTGCGAGCGAAGTCGAAAGATAAACGCGAAGCGATTTTCTTACTGAGCTGGACAGGCAGGGACGCCTGTCCCACCAAAAGAAAAGGGCTCAAGAGATCCGATTCCTTGACGCACTCTAAGGATGACAGATTCAGATTCGTTGGCGAGGTCTGAGTATGTCGCTACGAAGTTCTAACGATCACGCCAATGCGAACGCCAGGTAAATCGCACCGCCAATCGTGATCACAAGTAGAGGATTGATTTTCCGCCAGGACAGCACCGCGAACGAGGCCGCCGCAACTGCCCATCCTTGCGGATGCACCAGAGACAGTTTCGCGACCGTGTAGGTGCCCGACAGCATCAGTCCAATCGCAACCGGCGCCATCGCGTGCTGAATGATATTGCGCCACGCCGAACCCTCAAATCGCAGCCAGAGGCGATTCGCGAAAAGCGTGAGAATGCAGTCGGGTAGGAAAAAGGCGATCATCACAACTATCGCGCCGGCCGCTCCCGCCACGCGATATCCGATGATCATCACCATCAGCATGTTCGGTCCGGGCGCGACCTGCCCGAGTCCATAGATCTCGCGGAACTGAACGTCCGTGAGCCATCCGAAATCGTGGACGGTCATGCGGCGCATCTCGGGAAGGACCGCCGTTCCTCCCCCAACCGCAAGCAGCGACATGAGGGCAAACGCCCACGTAAGGGTGAAGAGCTTTCGCATCGCCGTTTTGCTTCCCTTAGTGGCGCAGATGCGCGCGGAAAGAGGCGAGGCGCGCACGCAAATGCGCGATACGCTCGCGCCTTGAGCCGGATGCGCGCATGCGGTTGAGGACAATCGCGACGATTACGATCGACGGCATCGCGAGCCATAGCGGGAGGCGAAGCAGACTGATCGACACGAACGTCGCGGCGATTATTACGAGATCAAGAGCGTCGGAGAGATGGCCGCGACCGAGTTGAATCGTGACCGTCAACAGAAGTCCAACGGCGGCGGCTGTTACTCCGGTCAGGAATTCGCGCACGTGCGGGTTGTGATGGTGCTGCTCCCAGGCGAGCGC
>DASPQU010000448.1:0-5616 GCA_035624805.1 Binataceae bacterium (SeqCode)
ACTGTTTCGCAAGCGCGGCCTTCGATTCGTTCGATACTGTACCGATCACGCGCGCGCCTGCAGCTTTCGCGATCTGAATCGCCACGATTCCGACGCCGCCCGCGGCGGAGTGAACCACGACCACATCGCCGGGCGCCGTGCGATGCGCGGAATGAAGGAGATGCCATGCGGTCAGGACCTGAACGGGGAAGGCGACTCCTTCGTCGAAGCTCACATGATCGGGTATCGGGATAACGGTCGAAGCGCGCGTCACCATATATTCGGAATAGGCTTTGAGCCCGACTGCTGCGACGCGCGTCCCGGTGGTAAGACCGATCACATCAGGGGCGACGGCTTCAATCACGCCGGCAGATTCGAGACCCGGAATGTCGGGCAGTTTGGGCGCGATGGCGTATTGTCCGCGGCGAAACAGAGTATCGGCGAAATTGATTCCGATAGCGTGGTTGCGAATCAGAACGCATCCGGGACGAAGTTCGGGTTTCGGAACATCCGCCAGTTTCAAAACCTCGGGTCCGCCGAGCTTGTCGAAGACGATCGCTTTCATTGGAAAACCCTCCAAAATTACTTTAGCGCCTCTTCGACAAAATCGAGACGATCATTTCCCCAAAAAAGCGTCTGTCCGACAAAGAATGCCGGCGCTCCGAACACGCCGCGTGCGACGGCCTCGTCGGTGTTGGCGTGCAGCTTTGCCTTGACGTCTTCGCTCCTGAGCTTCTCAGGGTCGATCCCAAATCTTTTCATGATCGTCTCGTATACCGACGGGTCGCTGAGATTCAGTCCCTCGACCCACATCCCGCGAAACATCGCCTGATGATATTCGGGGAAGCGTCCTGCCGATTGCGCCGCGACCGCACCGCGCATCATCGCAAGCGTGTTCACCGGAAAATGAGGATTCATCTTCATCGGCACGCCATAGCGCTTCGCCCATCGTGCGAGCTCCTCGGCCATGTACTTGCGCTTGGCGGGGATCTCGATCGGCGAACGATTACCCGTGGCCTTAAAAACCGCGCCGAGCAGCATCGGCTTGTACAAGACCGCGGCTGCAGTGCGCGCCACTATGCCAGCGATTTGCGTGTCGGCGAGATAACTGAAGGGACTCCCGTAGTCGAAGAAGTACTCAAGCTGCTTTGCCATGAGAATTTTAGCCTCGATTCAAAGTTTCATTTTGCAACGGACGCACCTACGTTGCAAAACGAAACTTCAATTTTTCCCGGCCGGAACGGGTGCGAGAGCGCCTCTGCCGTGCTACTTTTGAAGCGGGGATTCGGGGACCGAAAATGCGCTGGGATTCAGTGGGCGAAACGCGATGCTCCATCGCACGGGCGCTTTCCGTGGTCGGAGAGCGATGGACGATGCTCGTGCTGCGCGAGGCGTTTTTGGGACGCAAACGCTTCGAGGATTTCCATCGACGCACGGGAATCGCGCGCAACATCCTGAGCGCGCGCCTTCATGCGCTGGTCGAAAACGGAATTCTCACTCGCGAGACAGACACCCCGCCCGACGGCCACGTCGAATACCACCTTACTCCCAAGGGTTTCGATCTGTATCCGGTGTTGGTGTCGCTGCTGCGATGGGGCGATACGTGGATGGCCTGCGAAGCCGGGCCGCCGGTCAGACTGAAGCATCGACGATGCGAGCATTACGCGACGCCCAAGCTTGTGTGCTCGCATTGCGGAGAACCTATCGAAGCGCGAGGCGTAGAGTTGGTGTTCGCTGATCCGCCGTCGCGCCCGCGCCGTCGCATCTCGACGCGAGGTCGTACTGGCGCGGTCCGCTCCGCTTCGGGAAAATAATCTTCAAAGATGATCGAGCTTTTGATGTTCGACGCCGACGGCGTCCTGTTCGATTCGTACGAATCGAATATCGCTTACTACAACTCAATTTTCGCGCAGGTTGGCGAGGCGCCGCTTTCTCCGCAGGAAGAAACGGCAAGCATCTCGTATGCGGCTGCGAGCATGTTCGAATCGCGCGCGCGTGGCGACGCTGCGAAGCTCGCCAGAATGGCGGAAATCGCCCGCAATCTTGACGCTTCGCAGTTCTTCGACCTGATGCGCCCGCCGTTCGTGCTGCGCCCGTTCATGCTGGAGCTCAGGCGGCGCTACCGGCTGGCGCTTGCGACTAATCGTTCGGCGACAGTGCCGTCATTGATCAAGCATCTCGATCTCGAAGGCGTTTTCGACGCGGTCGCGAGCGCGCTCGACAAGGTCCCGCCGAAACCCGCTCCCGACATCCTCCAGTTGTGCCTGAAACGCGCAGGCGTTGAGGCGTCGCGGGCAGTTTACATCGGAGACAGTCCGATCGATCGCGAAGCTGCCGAGGCCGCAGGCATGCGCTTTGTCGGAATCGGCGCGCGCGTCGATCATGAGCATCGAATTGATGCGCTCATCGATCTGGAGCAGGCTCTCGCGCGATTGATTGCGACACTCAGCGACGTTGCGACGCAATCAGTTAAAGCATCATCTCGATAAAATTCGGGCCAGGCGTTGCGCAGGCGCGTTCGAGTTCGACCGCGAGCGCTTCCGCAGTATCGACGCGCACAGCCGGCACGCCCATCGAGCGCGCCAAGTCGGCCCATCGAATTTCAGGATTGGCGAGACTCGTCATCGAGCGAGCTTTCGCTCCCGGCTCCGTGATTCCGGCCCGTGCGAGTTCGACCTGCAAAATCCTGTAGCTGCGATTGTTGCAAAGCAGAGTCGTGACGTTGAGGCTCTCGCGCGCCTGCGTCCATAGCGATTGCACGGTGTACATCCCGCTTCCGTCGGCTTGGAATGCGATCACACGGCGGTCGGGACACGCAACGGCCGCGCCGGTCGCGCAGGGCAGTCCTTGCCCGATCGCACCTCCGGTCAGCGAGAGATACGTATGACGCGGCGAGCTCTGCGAAAAGGTGAAGAACGGCAAGCCGGTTGTCGCGGCTTCATCCATGATGATCGCGTTTTCTGGCATCACCGATGCGAGCGTTTGCCCGACCGTGGCTGCATTTAGCGGTCCAGTCGGACGCGACGGACGCGCCGCACTCGCCATCGCAGGATCGCGTTTGGACGCGTCGAGTGATTCGGCAAGCGCGTCAAGCGCACCCGCCACATCGTGCTCCGCAGATGCCAGCTCGATCACGTCGCATCCTTGAGGAACGACAGAGCTGGGCAGATTCGGATAACCGAAAAACGCGACCGGACTTTTCGCGCCCGCGAGTACAATCGTCTTGAAGCGCGCGAGCGCCGCCGTCGCCTGCTCGGGAAAGTAGGGCAGTCGTTCGACGATCGGCATTCCCGCGCCACGCTCGATTCGCGACGGAAACGTTTCGCATACGAGGCTGCATCCGGTTGCCGCCGCGATTCGCGCAGCTGTAATCAATGCGCCTTCGCGCATCGCCATGGCACCGAGGAACAGCGCGCTCGACGCGCCGTGTTTGCGAATCGCTTGCGCGGACGCCGAAATCGAGGCGTCGTCAGCCGCGGGCGCCGATGGCGATGCGATGGGTCGCGCCGGTCCGTCGGCGGGATCCCATTGGCAATCGGAGGGAACAATCAGCGTCGCGATTCGGCCCGGATATTTACGCGCAGCGGCGACCGCTTCCGCAGTATCCGATGCGACCGTCTTCGAGGATAGAGGCGTCTTAATCCATGCGGAGACCGGACGGGCGAGCGAGATGATATCGGACGTGAGGGGAGCATCGGCGGCGACATGCCACGTCGCGTGATCACCGATGACATTGACGATCTGAGATCGCGCGCGCCGGGCGTTGTGCAGATTCGCGATTCCGTTGGCGAAACCGGGCCCGAGATGAAGCAGGGTCATCGCGGGACTGTCGGTCATCCGCGCATACCCGTCGGCTGCTCCGGTGCATACTCCCTCAAACAGACCAAGTACGGCGCGGATACCGTCGGCAGAGTCCAGCGCCGCGACGAGCGGCATTTCAGTGGTGCCGGGATTCGCAAAGCACACGCGAACTCCAGCGGCGAAGGCGGTTTGAATCAGGCTTTCGGCGCCATTCATACCTCGGTTCTAGGCTGGAAACGCGCCCATGCCAAGAATCGATCGCATTCTTTCCAGATTGCGCTTCAGGTATCCGCGGACAATATCTGCAAGTGGCCCTTGAAGTATTCCCAGCGCGGTCGCTTTCGCCAGCGCGCTCATCTCGGCCTCCATCGCGCGACGATCGGGCGTCGCCTCGTTGGCGGCGCGGAATCCACGATCGATCGCCTGCAAAACCTCTGCAGCCTCGACGCTACGCGGGCCAAGCATCGTGAACATCGAATTGAAGCAGTGCTTTAGATCTGAAATCTCAGCCGCATCGTAAGCGGGGACGCCATCCATCCAGTTCTGGACGAAGACGAGCATCCCGACGGCGGTTTGCACCTGGTTTTGCGTGTACGGCGACACAATTTCCGCCGTCGCTTCGAAGAGCATCCGCTGAGCTCCAGCGAGGATTTCCTTAAGCGTAGGACGAATCATTTTCTTTCCATCAGAGCAGCCCGAGATGTCTCCCCAGTTCACCCATCAGCATGGGCAGGATTAGAGTCAGCATCGGCATCGTCATATCCGAGGTGCGGCCTTGCGTGAAATCGCAGATGCCAGTCAGACAAATCACCGCCATCTTGGCGTTTCCCAGAATCTGGTACCAAGTGAGCCGCTTTTGATCGACGCGGCTCCCGGTTTTCTTTTCGTATAGCCGGCAGAACTTCTCGCGATCGATAAGCCCGCCCGCGAGCTGCTCGTGTCCCCACAGTGGCATCGTGGTCCATCCTAGGTCTTCCATCGGATCGCCCAGATGCGCCATCTCCCAATCGAGCATCGCGATGAGTCCGTTCTCGTCGAACAGATAGTTGCCCGATCGGAAATCGCCGTGGACGAGCGTGATTCGATCGGTCGAGACGGGATTCGCACGCAGCCACGCGAAGGCGGCGTCGAGAAGCGGGTAATGCTCCTCGAGGCGGTCCTTCTCGTAAATCTCGTACCAATGCTCAGCCACAGCGCGCGCTGCGCCCTCGCCGGACTCTGGGACTCCGAGAAAATCGAGACCCATCGCGCGCCAGTCGAGCGCCTGGATCCCAGCCAGCTCCGTGAGGAAATCATCGGCTAGCTTCTCGCGCAGCTTGGGCGCCTCCATCGCCATCTGGTATCCGTAACCGGTACGCCCGCGTTCGCGATGCATAATGAAGAATGGGCGGTCCATCGTCGAAGCGTCGATTTCCAGGAACAGCGGCTCAGGGACTTTGAGTCCGGCCTCGAACACCGCATCGACGATTTTGTACTCGCGCTCGCGCTCGGTTTTGAGCAATCCCCCTGTAGGATCGCGCCGCCCGATCAAAGGTCTCGAGCGGCGCTCGCCGTTTTGCGTCCACTGAAGATCGAATGAGTAGGTCTCGCGCGACGATCCGCCAGGGATGCGCTTGAAATCGACGACCGCGAGGTCCTGAGCCTCTGGCATCCTGCTGCGCATATAATCAGTCAGCCGCTTTGTATCCATCGAGGCAATTCTGGCGAAGAACGTCTCTTAACGCCAAATTTCCGACGCGACGTCGCTCACTTGAACGCCGGCATTACAGAATTCGCGAACAACTCCACAGTCGGCGGCGGCGCGAAGTCGCTGAAGAAAATCGTGAACGTCGTGAT
>DASPQU010000449.1:0-3762 GCA_035624805.1 Binataceae bacterium (SeqCode)
ATGGAGCTGGTGAGAACATGAAGCTTCAGCGGCTCGATCATTTCGGAGTTGAGGTGCGTGATCTATCGCGCGCCGAAAAATTCTACACCGAGACCCTCGGACTCAGCGTCGTCGCGCGGATGGGCGATCAAGTCCTGATGGATTGCGGTGGCCAGAATTTCGCAATCTTCGAGGTCAAGCGTCCCGAGCTTTCGCGTGAAGAACGCGTCCGCCTGATCGCGAATCCTCTCGGCAAGGGCCATCACGCGTTTCGCGTCGCCCATGGCGATTTTCTTCGTGCGCGCGAGGAGCTTGATCGCGCCGGGATGGAAACCCATCAGCCAATCAACTGGGGGGATCACGATTGCATGTATTTCCTCGATCCCGACGCCAACCTGCTCGAGATCGTCACCTACCGCTGATGCATCGAGCGCCAACGATCGCTCGATGACACACCTCGCCGTATTTCCCGACGGGGCTCGAATCCCAGATGCGATCGCGAAACTCGCCGAAGTGATCATCGCCGATGGCGGCGCGGCGCTCGCCGCGTATCGCGAGCCGATCGGAGATCACTGGCAGCTTTTCGCTCTCATCCCGACCGCGAAAATCGAGCCGACTCCTTTTCAGCGCGATCTGTCGCCCGCGCATATGAAGCGCCTTGCCGAGGTGATGAAAAAGCTCGGCCGTTTCACCGAACCCGTCGTCGCGGTTCGCGCCGACGGCGGATACTGGACGCCCAACGGAAACCATCGCCGGGCGGCGGCGGCGAAGATGGGCGCAAAGATGATTCCTGCCATTGTGATGCCGGACCCGGACGTTGCATATCAAATCCTCGCGCTCAACACCGAGAAGGCGCACAACCTGCGCGACAAGGCGTTGGAAGTTATCAGGATGTATCGCGGGAGGATGGAGGCGCTTCCCAAATCATCCGAGAAAGACTTCGAATTTGAATTCGAGCGTGCCCACTACATCACGCTTGGGCTGTGCTATGAAAGGCGTCCGCGATTCTCAGGCGGGGCTTACGCGCCCCTGCTCTCGCGCGTCGATATGTTCCTGAGCCGCCCTCTCAAGGATGCGATCGAGGAGCGCGAGGAGCGCGCAGCCAACGTCGAGAGCGCCGACGATCTAGTGACTGATCTGGTCGCGAAGGCGAAGAAGCGCGGATTGGCGCATCCGTATCTCAAGAATTTCATCATCGCGCGATGCAATCCGCTTACGCGCGCACGGAGGAATCTCCCGACGTTCAAGGCGGCGCTTTCGTCGCTGACCAAATCGCTCGAAGAATTCGACTTGACAAAAATTCACTTCGGACAGGTCCGCGAAGCCGCCTCGATCGCAGCGGCCGTAGCAAGTGGTCCGGAATGAGAACCCGACGTCGCAGTCGACCAGCAGAGAGGGTTTTTAAACTAATAGCGGCCGTCTACGCTGCGGCGGGGGCGTGGCTGAGCTCGAAGGCGGCGCCTTCCAGCCCTTCCTTGGAGCGCAGCACGATCTTCGTGTTGAGCCGCACTTCCATCGTTTCGAGATCGCGCGACGCGAAGTCGTACAGATAACGCGCGACTTCGGGATTCACCTTCACCATCAGCATCTCGCCCGCCGGTTGCCGCGCACCCTCGCGAAACACCCCGCGCAGCACTTCCGCCGCCAGCGTCGGAACGGATTTGACGACGCGCCGCCCTTCGCATCGCGGGCACGGATCGGTGAGCACGGCTTCGAGACTCTCGCGCGTGCGCTTGCGCGTCATCTGCACCAGTCCGAGTTCCGAAATCTTGAGCGCGGTCGCTCGCGCCTTGTCGCGTTTGAGCGCTTCCTTCAGCGCCTCGCTGACGCGCTTGCGATCCGCCTCGCGCGCCATGTCGATTAAATCGACAATTATGATTCCGCCGATATTGCGCAGACGAAGCTGACGCACGACCTCATCGACGGCTTCCATGTTGGTGCGCAGGATGGTTTCATCCTGGTTCTTCTTGCCGACAAATCTGCCGGTGTTGACGTCGATCGCGGTCAGCGCCTCGGCCTGATCGAAGATCAGATAGCCGCCGGACTTCAGCCATACCTTGCGATCCAGCGCCCGCTCGATCTGCGGCTCGATTTTGAAGTGATCGAAGATCGGCTGCGACTCTTCGTAAAGCTGGACTCGTCCGCGCAGCCGCGGCATGTAGGTGCGCACGAACTGGATCACTCGGCTGTAGGTGTCCGGGTCGTCGCACCACATCTTGTCGATTTCGCTGGAGAAGACATCGCGGACCGTCCGCAGAACCAGGCCGAGATCGCTGTACAGCGTCGCGCCGGGCCCCGAGCCTTCGCTTTTCTTGCGGATCGTCTCCCAGGTTCGGGTCAGAAACGCAATATCGCGCTGGATATCGCGCCGGCTGACGCCCTCGCACGCGGTGCGTACGATAAATCCGCCCTGCGCGGGCCGCAGCTCGGTCAGGATCGATCGCAGTCGCGCGCGTTCTTCGGCGCTTTCGATACGACGCGAAATTCCGATGTGGCTGCTGGTCGGCATGTAGACGAGATAGCGCCCGGGCAGCGATATCGACGAGGTCAATCGTGCGCCCTTGGTCCCCATCGGTTCTTTCGCCACCTGAACGATTATTTCCTGATTGCGCTTGAGCTGTTGCTCGATCGGAATTCGCGAACGCTGCGCGGCGTGAGCCCGGCGTCTGCGTCGTCGCTGAGGTTGCTCCGCGAGTTGCGCAGATTCTCCTGCGGGCGGCTGCTCCGATTCATCCCCGTTCGGCGGAACTTCCACGCTTGGGGCGGCGGAATCGAGCGGTTCCGCGTCGACGTCTTCGTCGAAGATGACGTCAGCGGTGGAGCCGACGGCTTCGACACCTCCGAGAAAATCGGAAACGTGGAGGAAGCCCGCCTTTTCCAATCCGATATCGACGAACGCCGCCTGCATCCCGGGCAGCACCCTCGTCACGCGGCCTTTATAAACGTTTCCTGCGAGATTCTTGCTTTGGCGGCGCTCGATATAGAACTCGGCGAGCGATCCGTCCTCGAGCAACGCAACGCGCGATTCAAGAAAAGAGCTATTTATTATAATTTCGCGCTTCACCAGCCGGGGATTTTCTCCGATTCAAATCTTAATGGCGGCGCAGCCGGGATCGGCTGCGGCGCATCGATTCTGTGAGCAACAGGGTATCAGGTTGGGACAGGAAAAAAACATCGTTCTCCGCCTCTTCAACCGCCAATCGAATCATATGAGACGCCGTCAAGCGTGCGCAAGCCGTGGTTCGAACCTAGCGCGGATTTTGCACGCTCGTAACCGGTACCGCCTTGACAAAGATTACGGTGGCCTATAGCAATCTGAGCAATGGACGAAGCAGCCACAATGGTTGCCTTTCCATCACAGGGCGCGGCTCTGCTGAACAGCCGCGTCCTCGTCCTCAATCGCTCGTATCTTCCTGTCCACGTCACGTCGGTAAAACGGGCTTTTGCCTTGCTTTATCAGGGGATTGCGAAGGCGGTCGACGAGCAATACCGCGCTTTCGACTTCGAAAGCTGGCGCGAGCTCGCCATCGAGGTCCATCACGAGCGGATGGGCGTCGTCGGCGGATTCATCCGGGTTCCGCGTGTGCTGCTCCTGGTAGCCTACGAGCGAATTCCCAAGCGGCACGTGCGATTTTCGCGATTCAACATCTTCGCGCGCGACAACAATACCTGCCAATACTGCGGGATCCGCTTTGCGCGACCCGATTTGAATCTCGATCACGTCATTCCGCGATCGCAGGGGGGGACGTCATCTTGGGAAAATATCGTATGCTCCTGCCATCC
>DASPQU010000450.1:0-9483 GCA_035624805.1 Binataceae bacterium (SeqCode)
ACGGCGAAGGAAATCTCCGACGCCAACGGCCATATCGATTGGTGGACGCCTCCGGTCGGCAAGAAGGTCATCCTCCCGACTGAACACGTCCTTCCCGATACGCAGCATACCGGACTGATTCTGAACATCCCGGAGATGCGGCTTTACTATTTCTATCCCGCGCCGATCGGTCCTGTGCATCGTTCCAGGGCGGGCGTGAGGCCTGCTTCGTATTCGGAAGATGGTGACGGCGCCGTCGAGCGAGTACGCGCGCATCAAAGAGGGCTGGCGCTGGCGCACGTCGTGTACACGTTCCCGGTCGGCCTTGGCCGCTTCGACTGGAAAACGCCGGTGGGATCGTTCACCGTGCGCGGCAAAACCAAGGACCCGACGTGGGTTGTTCCCGACGACATTTACAAGGAACACCTCGAACGCGACGGCGAAGCCGACCATATGATTCCCGGAGGCGACCCGGACAATCCGCTCGGCCACTATCGGATCGAGTTGACGCTGCCCCAATACGCATTGCACGGAACCAACGTTCCCTGGGGCGTCGGAATGGAAGTCAGCCACGGATGCGTTCGTTTGTATCCTGAGGATATCGAGCGGCTGTTCAGCAAGGTCAAAGTCGGGACGCCCGGATCCTTCGTGTACCAGCCGGTGAAATTCGGATGGCGCGGTGATGCGCTCTATGTCGAGGTTCATGACGACCTTTACGGCCGTTACCCCGGATTATGGAATCTGGCCACGCAGGAGCTTCAACGCCGAGACCTCGAAGATCAGGTCGATATGGTGAAGCTGGAAAAGGCCGTGGTCGAGAAGACCGGGATGCCGACCTACGTCATGCCGGGCCCCAGTCCTGACGCCGCGATCGCCGGCGCCGAAAGCGCTTCGAACTAGATCAACGTCCGGGCTCTTCTGAAGTCGCGCTGCTCGATATCGGGCGCGCGGTTGTGTTTTTCTTGAGGACGTAAAGCTCGCGGCTGCCGATTCCGAACGTTCCCGGCCATGCGAATCGTCGGACGATAATCGTGCCCGGCAGAACTCGGGAGGCAATCGTAAATTCGTCGATTTTCGCCGTGGTTATCATCGGAATTCCTCTCTCGTCGCGAAATTCGTCCTCGCCTTTTTCCGGGAAGCGATAAAGATCGAGGCCGTTCAATTCGTAGCCCGCATCGATCGCCCGTCGTGGGACGTCCGCCTGCAGAAGGCGGTCTCGCTCTGCCATGACTGCGGCCAATCCACGTTGGTAAGCGTACACGCCTCCCATCGAGAGCAGCCCCATGATCGCGATCGCAATGAACGTGAGGGCCCTTACGGCGATACGGTTCGGAATTGGAGCCAGAGCGACAATCAGGCACGCCGCCGGGAGCATCGCGAGATCATAGCGATCGTTGAACATCCACAGCGGAATCGAAACGGCGAAATACAGTGCCGCGGCGATCAGGACCGCTAGCGCCGGGCGACTGAGGCGTCTCATTGCTCCGCGCGCCCCTTCGATAAACGCGCCCGCGCCGATGCTTCCGATAGCCATCGCCGCCCATTGTCCCCATCCCGTCCAATGAAATCGGTTGGGTAGTCCGTGCAACTGAAGAGCGTTGGCGCATCCGCCGAAACAGCTCAGTTCCGGCGTCGCGGGCAGTGCGGGATTGATGCGAATGAGAAGCGCCGCAGCCGCGTAGAGCGCTACCGCCCATCCGATAATGCGGGCGGTGCGACCGCCGACGAGTTCACCCAAGGCAATCGGCGATACGGCAATCCCGATCCATAGAAGCGGATTCAAAACTCCCGAACGGAGGTACTCAGCGAACGGCACCGCGAAAAGATAAGGAAGATGGCTCTCGTTCAAACGCAAAGACCACGGCGGCGTGCGTACGATTGTGAAATAGATCCAATAGATCGCGCAAAAGCCGGTAGTGACGGCGAACGGCGTGAGCTTCGTAGCAAGTCCGGCGAAATCGCGCCGTGGCCTGCGCCATTCCTCGAAGACGATCGCGCCCGCGGCGCCTGCTATCGCTATGCCGCCGAATGGGCGCACCGCAAATGAGATCGCGCCGGCAATCGCAGCGATCCATAGCCATCGATATTCGTGCTCGCCGGTCGCATTCGCGAACGCGAGATGCGATGCGACCAGCGCCGCGAGAAATGGCACCTCGGTCATGAATGAAAAGCCGAGGAACAGGAAACATGGGTTACACGCGATTAGCGCAGCGCCCGCGAACGCCTGCCATCGCCGCGCGCCGCATCGAATCGCGAGCGCATAAAACATTATCGCTGTAAGCGCGGCCAGTAGCGCCGTCGAGAGCTCCAGCGACGCCGCCGACGCTCCGAACAAAGTCGCCCACGACGCCCCCCATATCACCTGCGCCGCCGGCATCGCTTGCGTATATCCCGCGAAACGGATCTCACCCGTGCGGATGAACCATCGCACCGACTCGGCGTATATCCAACTGTCAACGACCGGACCGTCGGTGATCGGACGGATAACAAGCCACACGAGTATGAACCATCCGCCGATCACGCCCGCCGCGATCATCCCTGCCCGCTTCATCGATAGCGCCTTGCCCCGTTTTCTCGCGATGCCTTATACTGGCGTTCGATTTCCGAAGCGGATCGTTCGTAACGATCTCGCGTATGTTGAATTGAATTCAGACATCCCGGATGCATTTGGACCGGGGCCATTCTGCCGAATAAAGACTACAAAATGCGACAGGTTGCTTTTCATCGCCCCTCCATAGGACCCGAAGAGGAGCGCGAAGTTATCGATACGCTGCGCTCCGGATGGATCACCACCGGTCCGAAGGCAAAACGGTTCGAGCGCGAATTCGCGGAGTACGTCGGCGCCAAGAACGCGATCGCGGTCGCGCATTGCACGGGCGCGCTCCACCTTGCTCTGTGGTCGCTCGGGATCGGTCCCGGCGACGAAGTGATTACGACTCCGTTCACCTTTACCGCGACGGCCGAGGTGCTGGGGTATCTCGGCGCGCGGCCGGTGTTCGTCGATGTCGATCCGGGAACCTTCAATATCAATCCGGCGCGCGTTGAAGAGGTACTGGAGAGCGGTCGCCTTAAGAACGTCCGCGCGATCGAGCCTGTCCATTTCGCCGGTCATCCGTGCGACATGGATCGCCTTTGCGCGATCGCACGCAAGTACAACCTGAAGATTGTCGAGGATGCCGCGCACGCAGTCGGCGCAAGCCGTCACATGGAAGGCCGCGGCAATGCGAAAATCGGAACGATCGGCGATCTTACCTGCTTCAGCTTTTACGCGACCAAGAATTTCACAACCGCGGAAGGCGGAATGATCACCACCGCCGACGATGCGCTCGCCGAGAAGATCGCCATCGCGAGCCTGCACGGGATGAACAAGGATGCGTGGAAGCGCTACGACAAGAGCGGTTCGTGGTATTACGAAATCCACGACACCGGCTTCAAATACAATCTCTCCGACGTCCACGCCGCAATCGGGTTGCCGCAACTAAAGCGCTCGGACGAATTCATGCGACGGCGCGCGGAAGTCGCGCGCCGTTACAACGAAGCGTTGCGCGGTGAAAGCGCCGTTCAGGTTCCGTATGTCGAGCGCGGCGTCGAGCACGCATGGCATCTATATGTGCTGCGGCTGCGTCCTGAGCAGCTGCGCATCGGACGCAATCAGTTCGTCGAGACGCTTCGCGAGCGCGGCGTCGGCGTTTCAGTACACTGCATCCCACTTCACACGATGCACTTCTACCAGCACACTTACGGATACAGAAACGGTGAATTCCCGGTTGCCGAGGACATTTTCAGCCGCTGTCTGTCGCTGCCGATTTACGCGGCGATGAGCGACGACGATATCGACTACGTCACGCAAACCGTGCGCGACATTATTCGCGAAAACCGGCGTTAGGCTTCAATTCGCAAAGGAGCATATCGTGCGCATACTGGTCACCGGCGGCGCGGGATTCCTGGGATCACATTTGTGCGAGAGGCTGCTCAAGGAGCGCCACGAGGTCATCTGCCTCGACAATTATTTCAGCGGCCGGCGCCAGAACATCCAGCATCTGCGGGATTTCGCCAACTTCGAGATTATCCGTCACGACGTGGTCGAACCTATCCTGCTTGAAGTCGATCGCATCTTCAATCTCGCGTGCCCCGCTTCTCCGGTTCACTACCAGTACAATCCGGTCAAGACGATCAAAACGAGCGTAATGGGCACGATCAACATGCTCGGCCTTGCCAAGCGCGTGAAGGCGCGAATCCTTCTGACCTCCACGAGCGAGGTTTACGGCGACCCCGAGGTCCATCCGCAAAAGGAGGATTACTGGGGCCACGTCAATCCGATCGGCGAACGCTCCTGCTACGACGAGGGCAAGCGCGTCGCCGAATGTCTGATGATGGATTACCACAAGCAGAACAACGTCGACATCAAGATCGTGCGCATCTTCAATACCTACGGGCCGCGGATGGCGATCCACGACGGTCGGGTCGTGTCGAACTTCTGTGTCGCCGCGCTCAAGGGCGAACCGCTCGAGACTTACGGCGACGGCAGTGCGACGCGATCGTTCGCGTACGTCGATGACATCATCGATGCGATATGCCGGATGATGGAGACGGCGACGGGTTTCACCGGCCCGGTCAATATAGGCAATCCGGATGAATTCACGATCGATGAGTTGGCAAAGCTCACGATCGAATTGACCGGCAGCTCCTCGAAAATCATTCGTAAACCCGTGCGCGCCGACGATCCGGTACGACGTAAACCTGACATTACGCTGGCGAAGAAGCATCTCGGATGGGAACCGAGAGTGCCTCTGCGCGATGGCCTGGCCCGCAGCATCGAGTACTTTCGAAGCGAACTTGGACTGATCCGCACATGACACGAACCCGGGAGGGACTATGCCGACAGCGTTGATCACGGGAGCATCAAGCGGACTTGGTGTGGAGTTCGCGCGTCAGCTCGCGCGCGAGCGTTATTCGCTGGTCCTGTCCGCGCGACGCGAAGATCGCCTGAAAAGCGTCGCCGAAGAAGCGAAACGACTTGGCGCCCCGGATGCGCGCGTGATTGCGTCGGATTTGTCGTCGGCAGATGCGGCGCGCGCACTCCATCAAAAGCTGCTGGCGGAAAACGTCACGATCGATTTCCTCGTCAACAATGCCGGATTCGGCACCCACGGGCGCTTCACAAAACTGCCGCTCGAGCGCGAACTCGAAGAGATCGAGCTGAATATCGCCTCGCTGGTGGCGCTCACACATTTGTTTCTGCCTGCGATGGTCGAGCGCCGTCGCGGCACGATCATCAATGTCGCATCGACGGCGGCTTTTCAGCCCGTCCCGTTCATGGCTGTTTACGCCGCTACCAAGGCGTTCGTGCTGAATTTCTCGGAAGCGCTCGCCTACGAACTCAAAGGCAGCGGAGTAACAGTCACAGCCTTATGTCCCGGCCCCACGCGTACTGAGTTTCAGGCGGTCGCCGGAACGGAACAGGCGAAGATGCCCTCGAGCGCCTACATGGACGCGGCCACCGTGGTCGCGCAGGCAATAGCGTCGGCCAAAAACGGCACGCCGGTCAGAATCAATGGCGCCCTTAATTGGCTGATGGCGCAATCGACCAGACTCGCCCCGCGCGGCCTTGTGGTGCGAATTGCAGCCGCGATGTTCCCGGAATAGCCCCTGTTGCCGAAGGGTCGCGGCGAGTGGACAATTGAGCGATGGAGCCCGGCGGTATCATTGGCGGGAACCCAATCACACGAATGCGAAGCGTCGCAATCGCGACTTTTCTGGCAGGCATCGTCGCCGCGATCTACGGATGTTCGCATCCACCACAGGAGGCGTCCGCTCCCAGTCATACTTTCGCCGAAGTACCGGCGCCGTCGACGCGGCTTGAAAGCGACCCCAACGGCGATTGGAACATCTTCCCCGATCCGACCACGGGCGAGGTCGGCATCTATCACGAAGGGAAGTACCTGGGAGAGATCAACGGAACGGAGCCGGATGATCAGGACCCACCGGTTCCGCATCCGACCAAGTCCGGCCACGATCGTTCGATGTGATTGCGGCTGGTGCTTTTAGTCCTTGAGCAGATCCCGCGCGATAACCATCCGCTGAATCTGCGAAGTTCCCTCGTAAATCTGCATCAGCTTCGCATCGCGCATCAGCTTCTCGACTGGGTACTCGTTCATGTATCCGTAACCGCCGAAAATCTGGACGGCGTTGGTAGTAATGCGCATGCATGAGTCGGCTGCGAACGCTTTCGCATAGCTCGACAGCGCGTTGGGTACTTCGCCGCGATCGACCAGCCACGCCGCTTTATAGGTCAGCATCCGCGACGCTTCGACCTCGATCGCCATGTCGGCGAGCATGAACTGGATGGCCTGAAAGTTCGCGATGGGCTGACCGAAGGCGCTGCGCTGCTTGGCGTATTTGAGGCTTTCGTCGAGCGCGCGCTGTGAAATTCCAACCGCGATCGAGCCGATTTCGGGGCGGCTGCGATCGAACGTCCCCATCGCGTATTTGAACCCCTCGCCCTCTTTTCCAACCAGGGCGGACGCCGGGATTCGGACATCCTCATAAAAGACTTCGGCAGTGTCAGCGGCGCGATTTCCGAGCTTGCCGTGCATCCGACGGCTCGATACTCCGCGCGTCGAGGCGGGAAAGACGAAGCATGAAATTCCGCGATGCTTGAGCTTGCGATCCGAGGTTGCAAACGTGACGTACCAATCGGCGACCGAGCCGTTGGAGATGAAGTGCTTCATACCATTGAGGACGAATTCGTCGCCCTCGCGGCGATAGGTCGTGCTCATCGAGGCGACGTCGGAACCCGCGCCCGGCTCGGTAATCCCGAAGGCACAGAATGTCAGCTTTTCGGTGAGCGCTCCGAGGTACTCGCGCTTTTGCGTGTCGTTGGCGGCGATCAGGAGAGGCAGAGTGGCGAGGTCGTTGGCGGCTATCGCGTTGGAGATCCCGGCGCATCCGTAGTTGAGTTCTTCGACGATCACGCATGCATCCAGCACGCTGAGCCCGGGACCGTTCAGTTCTTTCGGCACGAAAAAATTCATCAGGCCGGCATCGAAGGATTTCTGACAGATGTCGCGCGGGAAGGTTTCCTTCACGTCGCATTCATGCGCGCGCGGAATGATTTCGTTTTCGGAAAATTTTCGCGCGAGCGAGCGCAGCTCGCGCTGTTCGTCATTCAATTCGAAACCAAGCATCGATTGTCTCCCATCCTGCCCGCGGCGACTGCGGTCATCGTCGATTTCCGGAGCGTCATTTCAGTTATCCGAGCGCGCACCGAGAGAAAAGGGGGGCTTCGGTTGCCGCTTTAGAAAAAGAAGGGCCGGAATCCTCGCGGATCCGGCCTCTCCCCAAAACAGTATGTAGGCCAACGCTATGGTTTTTCTCTCGCTTTCGCCAGCAGAGCGTCGAGTCTCTTGTTCACGTCCTTGAACGTTTCGATCAAATCGTCCAAAGCCCGATCGAGTGTTGCTTTGTCGAGGCCTTTGCCGTTGTGAGGAGTCTCGCTCAGGTCCTGCATTTTCTTGTGCGTTTCGTTGGCGAGTTTCATTAGCTCAGCGGCCCTTCGTCTCGATTCTGGATCGAGCTTAAACGTCCCTAATTCTCGCGCTTTGTACAGCGCCTCAACAAGAAGATGGCCGATTTGCTCAAGCTTGTCCATAGTCAGAGGAAGAGTCCTGTGTCATGTCCGTCGGTTCGAGCATCCTCAGTACTCGATTTCGAGCGCTGATCAAAGGTGACCGGGAGCTATCACCTTTTCGGCTGAGCGATGCTGCCTTGAAAAATGCGCCGTATGCGATTAACGCTAGTCCACGCTGCGCGCCGAAGCTCTTGAACGGTGCGCTACCAATCATCCCAATCGAGGAGACTTAAAATGGCAATCACCGTTATCGCAAAGCTCAAGGCCAAGGCGGGCAGCGAGGCTCAGCTCGAGGCGGCCTTTCGCAAGATGATCGGACTCGTGCGGACCGAGCCGGGCACCCTCAGCTACGTGCTGCACCGCTCGACCCAGGATCCGACGACGTTCGTGTTCTACGAAACCTACCAGGACCAGGCTGCGCTCGATTTCCACGGCAAGACGCCGCATATGAAGGAAATGGGCGGCGCGATCGGCGGTCTTCTGGACGGGCGTCCTCAGATCGACATTCTAACCGAGCTCGATCGCAAGTAACTTTTGCAAGTATGTGACGCGCGGCGGCGGAGCGCGCTCCGCCGCCGCTTTTTTTACCGTTCAATCACGCCGTCGCGCGAGATGTCGAGAAACCACGCCCGCGGCGACGCAACCGCTCCTGCTCGAATCGCCGCGATCGACGGGATCGCTCCCAGCGCTTCGAACAGCTTGTCGAGCGCTATTTCGCTGAAGCCGAAGCGCCGCACGAAGTCGCTGTCGGGCGGAGTTATGGCGTATAGCGAGCGCGCGCCGCGCGTATGCGCCGCCTTGCGGGCAGCATTCACGAGCATCGCACCGATTCCACGCCCGCGCATCGTTTCGATTACGACGACACAGTCGATCAGCGCCGAGTCGAGCCACGGCTCAAGGCCCACGACGCCAACCGGGTCGTCGCCAAGATAGGCGGCGATCCAGCACGCCTGCGGCCATTCGATCGCCGTCGACGCCACGTTGTAGTCTGCGAGCATCGCACGAACCAAAGCGAGATCGCGCGTCTGCTCGACCGAACACTCACCCGGCTTGCGCCTGCGCAGCGCCATCGCGACTACTTCTTCGGCGGAAACACCTGCGCGCCTGTTTCCTCATCGATTACCGTTATCGCCTTGACCGGGCAGGATTTCGCGCCGCTCATGATTGCGCTGTCAGAAGCGCCGCTGCTCGCGATCACTTCGGACTTGCCGTCGTCGCCAAGCTGGTAGGCGGTCGGCGCGGTTTCGACGCAATCGCCGCTTGCGATGCATCGCGCCTTGTTGACCGTAGCCTTGAGCTTCGCCATCCGATACCTCCCGCTGGTAATAGAAGACTGATTCGACGATAGTATCGCCGCTGCAGCTGCGACGGAAAGAATCGAACGAAACCCACGACAGCGCGGCCGCTTACATCCGCGATGAGAACAATCCTCGGCACTGGAATCGATGTTATCGAAGTCGCACGCATCGAGCGCGCGCTCACGCGTCCTCACACCGGAGAGCGGTTTCGTCGGCGTGTTTACACCGAGGGCGAGGTTCGCTACTGCGAATCGCGCGGGATGCCGCGCTACCAGAGCTACGCGGCCCGATTTGCCGCCAAGGAAGCGGCCATGAAGGCGATGGGCACGGGTTGGAATCGCAACGTGGGATGGAACGAAATCGAAGTTGCACGGGAACGCGGACGCGCGCCCACGATCGTGGTTCATGGCAAGACGGCGGAGTTCGCGCGGCGAAAGGGAATCGCGCGTTTTCATCTGAGCATCACCCACACGCGCGATGAGGCGATCGCCCACGTCATCGCAGAAGGCTGAGCGGCTCGACGTTTCTACTTCGGGCTCGGTGACGGCACTGGCGATGCTGCGATCCGCGCCTGGA
>DASPQU010000451.1:0-4709 GCA_035624805.1 Binataceae bacterium (SeqCode)
TGTCGCGACTCGGGGCCGCATCGACGATCGTGCCATTCGCCGCGCCTCCCTCTCCGTCTTCGGCAATCACGCGACCGTTCTGCCATCCGGGGCCGCTGTAGCCGAGGATCATCGTGCGCCCGTTGTCCAATCCGAGCACCGCGATCTCCTTGCCCTCTTCAAGCCAGATCGGCGGCGCCTGCGCGAAGGGCTGGAATCCGGGCGGGAGCTTCAGGCGCGCGAGAACCGTAATTCCCGGCGTGACCTCGAGCGTCGCTGTCCGCACGGCAGCCTTCGGCAACGGCTTGGGCTTTTCACGCGAGAACATGGAACAACTTGCGCACATCGTCGCAAGCATCAGGGCGCCAATAGCGGAGAAGGAAGTTCTCATCGAAAACAGATAGTCTAGAGAGGCCATTCGATCACGGCAATCAGGAAGGGCGATGAAGAGTTGGTTTTCTTTACAGAAGTTCAGCCGCGAGGGACGCACCGCGGCTCTCGTATTGGTTCTTGTCCTCGGCGCCGCGATGGCGAATCGCGCCGGCCACGCGGAGACGGCGGTTTTTCTGGCCGGGTGCGCGATAGCGGTTGCGGCCGCGTTCTATTTCCTTGTCTTCAAACCGTCGCGGATCCCCGACGACGCCGTGCTCGAAATCAGGCTGCGCGGAGCGATGCGCGAGGAGCCGCGACGCTCGATCGTCGACCAGCTCATGGGCCGGGGATTTCCCGCGCTCAGCCATATCCGCTATTCGCTCACCGCTGCCACCACAGATCCGCATTTGCGCGCTGTTGTAATCGAGATTTCGGGTTTTGAAAACGGTCTTGCGACGGCGGAGGAGCTGCATGACCTGATCCGCTCGGTGCGCGATTCGGGCAAGCGCGTGATCGCTATTCTTCAGGGCGACCTCGTATCGACGCGCGAATGCCTTATTGCGACTGCAGCGAGCGAGGTCCTGTGCAATCCCGACACGATGATCGCGATGTTGGGCGCGGCTGCCGGGAATATCTTCGTCAAGCGCGCGCTGGAGCGGCTCGATATTGGAGTGCAGACGCTGCAATGGAAGGAATATAAGGGCGCGGCGGAGATGCTGAGCCGCGACGCGATGTCCGCGGCGCTGCGCGAGAGTATCGAGGCGATCGTATCGGACTGGCGCGAGACCCTGACGATGCGGATATCGGATTCGCGCAAAATCCCGCGCGAGCGCGCGCATGAGCTCGTCGCGGCGGGTTTCGTCGATGCGCCGCATGCGATCCAGTCCGGGCTCGTCGATCGCGAGGGCTACGTTGAAGATGTCCGCCGCGAGCTCGAGCCCGATCCCAAAACCGAGCGATTCGTCACCCTCGGTCGATACCTGCGCCACGCGGCCTACGTTCGCGAGCGGGGAGAGCGTCCGCGGTTCGCGCTCGTATGCGCGAGTGGCCCCGTTATCTCGGGCGACGGTCCTGGGGCGGGCGAGTTCATCAGCGGCGGAGCGGTCGCGGCGCAGATCGAAAGCGCGGCGCGCGACGAATCGGTCCGCGCGATCCTGTTTCGCGTCAACTCTCCCGGAGGTTCAGCGGTCGGCTCGGACCTCGTATGGCGCGCGGTCAAGGACGCTCGCGAGCGCGGCAAGCCCGTCGTCGTATCGATGGGGGATGTGGCCGGGTCAGGCGGCTACTACGTCGCGATGGGCGCGGACGCGATCGTCGCAGAGCCGTCGACGCTGACCGGCTCGATAGGCGTGGTTTACGCGAAGTTCGACGTATCAGGACTGCTGGGTCGCCTCGGGGTTTCGATCGACACCGTCAAAAGCGATCCGTCGAGCGACGCGCTCTCTGTGATGCGTCCGATGACCGATGCCGAACTGAGTCAGCTCAACGAGGTGATCGGGCGCATCTATAACAGTTTCACATCGAAGGTCGCCGACGGGCGCAAGCTCGACGCCGAAGCCGCCGAACGCGTGGCTAGAGGTCGTGTATGGACCGGCAAGGCGGCGCGCGAATGCAAGCTCGTCGACGAATTGGGCGGGCTCGGGAGGGCAATCGAGATCGCGCGAGGAAAGGCCGGTATCGCGGCGAATGTTCCGATCGAAATCCGATCGTTCAGTCAGCCGCGCTTCGTGTCGGCGCTCCGGTTATCGCTTGCGTCTGCGGAGCCTGGCGCGGCGCTCAACATCGGGGCGAGAGCGATGGGATTGCCGTCGCGATGGATGCCCGCGATGGCGCAACTGCTGATCCGCGGCGGCCTGCTGCTTTTCGCACCGACGATCGAGTTGTAGCGCGCTAGAAAGGAATATCTTCGTCGTCCATCGGGCCGGCGGGTTCGGCTCCGCCCGCGCCCATCTCGGTCGGTTCCTCGGGGCCCGCACCCGCTCCCGGCCGTCCTCCGAGGAACTGGACATTGAGCGCGACAATTTCAGTGCGCGAGCGTTTGCCGCTGCCGTCTTTGGCTTCCCATTGGCGCGTCTGCAACCGGCCTTCGATATAAACCTGGCGGCCCTTCTTGAGGTACTGGCCGCATAGCTCGGCGGTTTTGCCGTAGGCCACGATGTTGTGCCATTCGGTCTGATCTTTCATCGCGCCGTCGCGCCCCTTGAAGCGTTCTGTCGTTGCGACGGAGAAGTTTGCGACCGTCTGTCCTGACGGCAGGTAGCGAATCTCCGGATCACGACCCAGATTGCCGACCAAAATAACCTTGTTCACAGGCATCGTTCGCCACCTCGATTGACGGAAGCTAACGCCCGCGAATGGCCAACGCAAGCAGGTTGCGAAACCTCTGTGCCCGTCATTCCCGCGCGTCTGGTTGGTGCTGTCTCTCGCGCGAGGAATCCCGGAATCCGGTAACCTCCGCACCCCAACTTCAGCACGAAAGGTGTTCTCGTCTGTCCTGATTAGGATCGAGGGAAGCCGAATCCTTCCGCTGCCTGCGGAATACGCCAAAGTGCCACAGTACGACCACCAGCAGAGGAGTGCCAAATACGGCCATGCTGACGTCGCAGCTCAACCCTAGTAGTGGCTGCAATACGACCGCCACAAGCGTGATCGCAAAGACCAGCGCAAGGTATACGGCCGTTTTCGACCTACGCGAAGTCACTCTTTCGCTTTTAGCAAATTCCTAATCCCGTCATAAGCCTAGCGGAGATTCAGATCGCTAGGCGCGTACCCTCAAGTCTAATGGAGCACTGGGTCCGTCTCACCTTTCGCCCTCGGATGCCTGTGGATATAATCCGCATCGAGGTGGGGAAGGCGGTTTTGAACGATGGGGTCGCGCGGTCCCTCAAATACTCCCGTTAGACTGATTGCGCTCGGCGGTCTGGGCGAAATCGGGCTCAACCTGATGGTGCTCGAATCGGCGGGGCGCGGTGTCGTTATCGATTGCGGCGTGATGTTCCCCGAGGAACGCGGCCTCGGAGACGGCCTGTTTCTTCCCGACATTTCATGGCTTGAAGGAAGCAAAATCTCGATCGATGCGATCGTCCTCACCCATGCGCACGAGGACCATATCGGCGCGCTCCACCGCCTTCTCGACCACTACAACGCCCCCGTTTACGGAACCGAAATAACACTCGCGTTCGCGCGTCGCGGTCTCGACGAACACGGACACATCGGCGGGAAAGCCGATCTTCGTCCGATCCTTCCGCGCAAACCTTTCGAAGCGGGTCCGTTCACGATCGAGCCGATTCGCGTGACGCATTCAACGCCCGATTCGGTCGCGCTCGCGATTCGCACGCCGGCGGGAATCGTTATCCATTCGGGCGATTTCAAGATCGACGAATCTCCCATCGACGGGAGGATGTTCGACAGCGAGCGTTTCGCAGAGCTGGGTGCCGAGGGCGTCCTGCTGCTCCTGTCCGATTCGACCAACGTGGAAAGGGCGGGGCGCTCCGGTTCGGAGAGTTCGATCAAACCCGTGATTCGCGACCTGATGCGGCGCACGCAAAACCGGTTTTTCCTCTCGGCGTTTTCGTCGCATCTGCATCGGATTCGCCAGGTGGCCGAGGTCGCGATCGAAAGTGGACGCCGCGTCGTTCCGCTCGGGCGCAGGATGGCGGAAAGCGTGCGTCTCGGATTGGAAGCCGGCGAGCTTCCGTTCGCGCCCGGCACGTTCATTTCGATCGAAGAGGCGGATTTTCTCGAGCCCCGCAAGCTCGCGTTTCTTGCAAGCGGCAGCCAGGGCGAGCCGCTTTCGTCATTGACCAAGCTGGCTTATGACAACCATCCGCGAGTCCGGATAGAAGAGGGCGACACCGTCGTTCTCTCGTCGCGATTTATCCCCGGTAACGAGCGCGCGATTCAAAGCGTCGTGAATCATCTCTATCGGCTCGGCGCGGACGTGATTTACGGCGCGATCGCGCCGGTTCACGTGTCGGGGCACGCCTCGCGCGACGAATTGATCGACATGATCCGAATGGTTCGGCCGCGATACTTCGTCCCGATTCACGGCGAGTACCGCCATCTCAGCCGCCATCTCGCGCTCGCGATCGAAGCTGGAATTCCGGAGCGCAACTGTATCCTGCTCGAAGACGGCGACACCCTGACGCTCGCAAGCGGAGAGATTTCGCGCGGGCGTCAAGCGCACGCGGGTCGAATCCTCGTCGAAGGCGGCGAGGAGGAGGATATTGGCCTTATCGGAGAGCGCCGGATACTCGCGCGCGACGGTGCGATCGTCGCGATTATTGCGATCTCGTCGACCACCGGCGCGATCGTTGCGGGGCCCGAACTCGTGTCGCGAGGTCTGGTGACCGGAGACG
>DASPQU010000452.1:0-2487 GCA_035624805.1 Binataceae bacterium (SeqCode)
GAAGGTGATTTCATTACCCGCCGGACCATCGATCCTGGTTCTCAAGGTTCTGGAGTTCTTGCATCTGTCGCCCTTCTACAAATGGATCTATGAGACCGCCGGGCGGGAAAGCTTCGTATCGACCGAGCGTATCGAGACGAAGTTGGGGTTCACGCCCAGATACTCGAATCGCGACGCGCTGGTGCGAAACTACGAATGGTATGTTGCCCATCGCGACGAGGTCCGGCAGGCTTCTTCCGGCAAATCCCATCGAGTGGCGTGGAGGGCGGGCGCGCTACGTCTTGCGAAATGTCTATTTTGAACAGCATAGGCTGCCGAATTTTCTCCCGGAATCTCACGCGATTGATGGCTATCAGCGCGGCATGCCTTCTTGCGAGCATCCTGGCGCCGCGATCTCTCAAAGCGATTGGCGCGGAGAAATCTGACGATGCGGCTGCCCTTCAGCGCCAGGCGGCTCAGTACCGCTCGGAGACGGCCAAGACGATCGTCGAGCTGCAGCAGTTTCGCCGAACCGAGACCGTCGGCGCAGAAGGATCGGAAGGGCGTCGCGGCAAGGCCACGCTCATCAACCTCAACCCCGACATCAATACGTGGTTCCTGCTTACGCTTGATTGGGGATCGGCGGGCGGACCTCTGACCTACCATCTTGAGAATGCGAAACCGCACGAGCAAACGATTCATCTGAGCGAAAGCGATCCTCATGGCATTCAACTCTCTGTGGATGGTCACGCGACGAATTGCGATCTGTGGTCCGGTGCGAATGCCGTCGACGCGGCGCAACGCTCTTCGCTGCCCTACGCTCCGCTCTGCGACGGAAATTTGTATTTGCGCAATCGTGTGACAGGACGTTTCACGGCGCTCGAGCGCGTGAGCGGCTTTCTTCGTGAGAACGTGTGGGGCGGCGAAGCGATCGTCGGATTCGTCCGCAAGGAATTCTTCAAGGACAAGTTTATCGAGCGCGGAGCCGAAGAATCTGCGCAGCCCGGCGCGAAAGGGGCTGAGCATCCGAACTGGCCGCGACCCGCATCGCTTGACGCCGAGAAGCCCGACCATCCTATCGCCGTGCCCAACATGGGAATCGAAGTGGGGCAATCCGGCGACAACCTGATGCCCGGTCGATGGTACCCCGCGCTTGGACTCCCCGGCGTTTATGTCAGCTCGATTCAGCCGCGCCTCATCAACTCGGAAATCCTGAGCAGCTATCCGGGGCGCGTGAACAACCTGGATTCGGTCGAAGCGTCCGCGATGGACTATCTGGTTGCTTTCGATCTTTCGGATTTCGACGTCGGATTTGCGCTCGGCACCGACCATCCGCGCGTCGGATGGTCTCCGCGTCCGCCGGCCGAAATGCGCGATACTCTTCCCGGGCCTGATGGGATCAACACGGCCGCGCCAGTGATCACCAACGGGATGGTCAGTCCTGCGCTCGCGCCTCACACCGTGGCTACTTTTGCAGGCGGCTTCAAGCGCGAGCACGGCGCGTTTCGATACGGACCGTTTTCCAAAGTAAATCGCGGCAGCCATTACGGATTCGTCGAACAAGGTGTTGTCTTCAGCAAGCTCGTTCCGAGTCTGGCCACTCTGTATGTCCTTGACGACGGCACGATGAACATGAAGACGTGGACGGAAGCCGACAATACCTTGCTCGGCCACATCAGATTTGCGCGCCAGAACGGAGTGCCGCTGATCGAGCACGATCCAACGACCAACACCTCATCGCCCGGCGCTCTGGTCGCACGATGGGGTCCCGGAAACTGGTCGGGCTCAGCCGATGAGGAACTTCGATCGCTGCGCGCGGGCGCGTGCCTTCAGGAAAGCGGGAACAAGCGTTTTCTCATCTACGGATATTTCTCGACCGCCACGCCATCGGCAATGGCGCGCGTTTTTCAGTCCTACGGATGCGCCTACGCGATGCATCTCGATATGAATGCTCCCGAGCTTACGTATCTCGCTCTGTACCTGCGTCAAGGATCGACGACGAGCGTCGAGTACCTGGTTCGATCGATGTCGGAGAGCGAGAAGAAGACCGACAACGGCATCCTTTTCAGGTTCCTTGCCTATCCTGATAACCGAGATTTCTTTTATCTCGTACGACGAGAGCAAAAGCAGTGAAAAACTTACTGCGCTATTCCGCGATACTGTCGATTCTGTTCCTGATGCCGGCGCCATCTCTCAGCGACAGCGTGCTGCAGGAGCGCAACCAGCAGATGTTCCATCAGATGCAATCAGTGCGTGGACTTAGCGACCAGCAAATGGACGAGATTCGTTCCATCTTCGACCAGTCCGGCTATATCGGTCAGGGCAATCCTGCTATCACGCAGCATCCTGAAACGCCCGAGCAGTGTCAGGCAAGGCTCGACCAGCGCTCGATAAAGTACGCAAATCCCGAATTCGAACGGATCTGCGGCGCGAAGTATATGGCGCCGCTGTACGATCCCGACACCGAGAAACCCGAGCAGGCCAAGGCGTGCATCGATCAGTTCGAGT
>DASPQU010000453.1:0-4283 GCA_035624805.1 Binataceae bacterium (SeqCode)
TGCGGCGCTCGCCTACGGCACAAAGACGATAAAGCCGGTCGACAAGATTGTCGGTCCCGGCAACAACTACGTTCAAGCCGCGAAGCGGATGGTCTACGGCGTCGTTGATGTCGACAAGATGGCGGGGCCAAGCGAGGTTCTCGTCATCGCCGACGCCGCTGCGAAGCCCGACTGGGTTGCAGCCGATCTGATCGCGCAGGCGGAGCACGGATCCGGCGATGAATCGGCGCTGCTTCTCACGCCGTCGCGGGAACTCGCTGTGGCGGTGAGCGAAGCGCTCGAACGCGCGCTGGCAGATTTGCCGCGCGCCTCGGCCGTCGAACGGGTGCTCGAAAAACGCGGCGCGATCGTCGAAGTGCGCGACCTCGACGAAGCGTTCGAAATTGCAAATCAAATCGGAGCCGAGCATCTGGAGCTTGAGATACGAAATCCTGCGCGATGGCTGCCGCGTGTGACATCGGCCGGTGCCGTCTTTCTGGGCGCGATGAGCCCCGCGCCCCTTGGCGACTATGTCGCGGGACCGAATCACGTGTTGCCTACGGGAGGAAGCGCTCGATTCGCCTCTCCGCTGGGCGCATACGATTTCTTCAAGCGCACCAGTATAATCGATGCGTCCGAGCGCGGCGTTGAGGCGCTCGCGCCGGTAGTGGCGACTCTGGCCCGGATGGAAGGGTTCGAGGGGCACGCGCGCGCGATCGAGCTTCGACTTAACCGGCGGCGCGGGAGGGGGTGAACGATGGCGACGAACAAGCGCAAGCAGGCAAAGCAGGCATACGCTGAGCAGGACGGTGATTCTCGCGCGTCGAAGATCTCCGCGCCCCGGCGCGCGACGATCGAGCGCAATACCAAGGAAACCGCGATCAAGCTGACGCTCGCGCTCGACGGTTCCGGGCGAATCGAAGTTTCGACCGGCGTTCCGTTCTTCGACCACATGCTGGAGAGTTTCGCGCGTCACGGATTTTTCGATCTGAAAATCGAAGCGAAAGGCGATGTGCATATCGACGAGCATCACACCGTCGAGGATGTAGGAATCGTGCTCGGCAGGGCGTTCGCGCAGGCGCTGGGCGATCGCAGCGGAATTCGCCGTTTCGGCGAGGCGACGGTGCCGCTCGACGAAGCCCTTTGCACGGCGGTCGTCGATCTCAGCGGGCGCTCGTATCTCGCTTATAACGTTCCGTTCGAGCACGAGCGCGTCGGGAATTTCCAGACCGCGCTGATCTGCGATTTCATGAAGGCGCTCGCTGACAACGCGGCGATGAACCTCCATCTCAACCTCGCGAGCGGCCGCAATCCGCATCATATTGCCGAGGCCGCATTCAAGGCGCTCGCGCGTGCGATGGATCAGGCGACCGCTCTGGAGCCGCGTGTTGCTGGAGTGCTCTCGACCAAGGGAACGCTGTCGCAATAGCGAGATTCCCGCGAGAATCGAGCCGCGATGTTGTTCGACCGTTTCACCGTTATCCCGGCGATCGATCTCAAGGACGGCAAGGTCGTGCGACTGATGCGCGGCGAGATGGATCGCGCAACGCTCTACGAAACTGATCCCGCCAAAGCGGCGCGCGAATTCGAAAATCAGGGCGCAAAGCTGATACACGTGGTCGATCTCGACGGCGCGGTCGCCGGCGAACCGCGAAATCGCGACGCGATCGCTGCAATTCGCGCGGCAGTGCGATGCGAAATCGACGCGAGCGGGGGCCTGCGCACGATCGAATCGGTGCGCACGATGATCCGGGCGGGTGCGGATCGGATCTCGATCGGCTCGGCTGCGTTCCTTAATCCCGCGCTACTCAAGCAGGCCTGTGATGCGTTTCCCGGCCGCGTATTCGGCTCGCTCGACGTTCGCGGCGGGATGCTCGCGATCAAGGGATGGAAGGAGACCAGCGCGCTCACGGTTGCGAAGGCCGCGGACCGATTTCGCGCGGCTGGAGTCGCCGCGATCACGGTCACCGATATCTCGCGCGACGGCACGCAATCCGGGATCGATGCGAGCGCCGTCGCTACAACCGCACGCGAGACGCGCCTTCCTACGATCGCGTCTGGTGGTGTCGCCACGCTCGACGATATCCGAGCCCTGCGCGCACTGTTCGCGGATGGCGTCGTCGGCGTAATCGTCGGTCGCGCGCTCTACGAGCGCCGCTTCACACTCGCCGAAGCGATCGCCGCGTCCGTCTGAACCTGTCTCGCCGAATCCTTGACATCGTATGGCGCTCGACGCGATAAACGCGCCATGAATGCCAAAATCGAGCGCCTTCTCCATCTCGGCGCCTACTACACCCCTGACATGCAGCAGAGCGACAAGAAGCCGGAGCCCACGTGGTCGACTCTTCGCGACCAGGTGCGCGACGCTGAGTCGCTCGGCTACGACACGATGATCGCGGTCGAGACGACCAGCGACCCGTATCTGATCCTCGCAATCGCAGCGCAGGAACCGTCGAAACTCGAACTCGGCACGGGAATCGCGCTTGCGTTCACCAAGAGTCCCGTAGCGACCGCATACACCGCGTGGGATCTCCAGCGGATGAGCGGCGGACGCCTTGTGCTCGGACTCGGGTCGCAGGTGAAAGGCCATGTCACGCGGCGGTTCGGGATGCCGTGGAGCAAGCCGGCGCAACGTATGAAAGATTACGTCGGCGCGATGCGCGCGTGCTGGAATTCCTGGCAGACGGGCGCTCCGCTCGATTATCGCAGCGAACATTACAATCTCTCGCTGATGACGCCCAATTTCGCGCCGCCCCCCGTGAAGCATCCGCACATTCCGGTGCTGATCGCCGCAGTGCAGGAGCGGATGCTGCAAGTCGCGGGAGAAGTCTGCGATGGGGTGCGCCTGCATGGGATCGTCACGCGCAAGTATCTCGACCAGATCGCCTTTCCGAATCTGAAAAAGGGATTCGCGAAATCCGGCAAGCCCGAATCCGAGTGGGAGAATTTCCAAATCGGCGGCGGTGGATTTCTCGCCGCGGCGCCGGACAAGGACTCGCTCGCGAAGGCGGTCGAGAATCTGAAGTCGACCATCGCCTTTTACGGCTCGACGCGCTCGTATCGGTCGAGCTTCGAGATCGACGGGTGGGGCGACACGGCTGATCAACTACACAAACTCTCTGTGCAACAGAAGTGGCGCGAGATGTCGAAGGTCGTCACGGAAGAGATGGTGCACGCGTTTGCCGCCGTCGGCTCATACGCCGATATCGCCGGCGTCATCAAAAAACGGTTCGCGGGCGTGAACCGTTTGAGTTTTGACATGCCGGTGCATAACGATCGCGATCGCGGCGTGCTTAAGGAGATTCTGCAGGACCTGCGCCGCTAGCTCGGCGTGAGTCTTTCCAGCCGGCATAAATGGCAACCGGAAGCGGCGGGAGGTTGTCCGCACCCGCTCGAGTCAGCAGCGAGCGCTGGCTGACTTGGCGGTTCTTCGCGCTCTGCGCCGCGCTGGAACTGGACGTGTTTACTCACATCGCGGCCGGTAACACGACCGCGGTATCGATCGCCGAGGCGGCCTATCTCGATCCACGCGCGCTCACCCGCCTGCTCGACGCGATGGTTGCGATGAAATATCTGCGCAAGAAGGGTGAGCGCTACTCTCTTGAGCCCATAGCTCGCGAATGTCTCGTCAAGGGCAGCGAACTCTATCTTGAAGGCATGCCGGAGCTGGCCAAGACGATTATGTTCGGTTGGTCACAACTCGCCACGGCGGTCCGCACGGGCAAACCCGTCATAGCGGCTGAGCACGGGCCGCCGTCGCAGGTGATGCCGCTTCTTGTCAAGAGTATCTTTCCTGTGAATTGCCTGTGTGCGAAGGCGGTGCTGAGGACGATGACGCCGGCGCAGCGCGGGAGAATCAAAGCAATCCTCGACGTGGCGGCTGGCTCCGGTGCGTGGTCAATCCCCTTTTCGTCATCGATACCGGAGGCCAGAGTTACTGCCGTCGACTTCCCCGATATCATCGCGGTCACGCGGGAGTATGCCGCGCGTTATGGCGTCGCTGATCGGTATGAATATCGGGAGGGCAGCATTCGCGACATCGAGTTCGGCGTGGCGCGATACGATATCGTCATCCTCGGCCATATAATCCATTCGGAAGGCGCGACCTGGGGACGCAAACTGATCGAAAAATCCGCCGCTGCGCTGCGTGACGGCGGGCAGCTAATAATCGGCGAAATGATTCCGAACAATTCGCGCACCGGCCCCGCGACGGCGCTGCTCTTCAGCCTCAACATGCTGCTGCATACGGCCGAAGGCGACGTATTCACGATGCGCGAGTATCGCGAGTGGCTTAAGGCGGCGGG